>CALVJV010000001.1 GCA_944332395.1 uncultured Clostridia bacterium
TATCTATATATTCCCCAATTTAATATATAATTATATAATATTATACAGGTATAATAAAAGCATGGCTATTTGCCATGCTAGAAGAGAGTATAAAGCAACTACTATTGATATGCTTGACAAGAGCAAATTACATTATGTATCATTCCTGATATAGTCTCACAATGTAAATAGCAATAGGAGGTATAATTGCTTTACATTATAATTATACAACATTTTACATAAAAATGCAATAGAAAATTGCATACATTTTCATCAATTTTTTTGTTAAAAATGTTGACATTATTTTATGGATATGCTATATTTATTATAGCTGAAAAGCAAATAAGCATAAAAGGAGGAAAAAGATATGCTAAAATTAAGTGGAACAGCTAGAATAATAAAAGGAGGTTTTAAAGACAGAGTTCGTTATTCACTTGTTATCAATAAGAAGATTAATGATGACGAGTATGAATCTAACTATTTTGAAACAATTTTCAAATGCAACGTGCCTGATTTTAAAGACAAAAAATATATTGACGTTGATATTGTTTCTGCTAGTATACTGCCTGTGAGTTATTCTAAAAAAGACGGAACACTTGTAAACACCATTAAAATAATCATTAATGAGGTAGTATAATGAGTAAAAAAGATGATGTTATTAACGCGATACAAAAGGCGCGTGACGTTTTGATTGCAACATGGAACGTTGAGATAGCATATGGCATATTTGAACATTTAATTGACAGAGTTATTGACATATATGCGACGAAAAAATAAGAGCATGCGTGGGGTTTACTATAATTTAAGTGAATCCCCGTATTCTTTTAATGCATATTTTAAGACATATAAATTTTCAAGTTATGCCAAATTGCGCAGATTTAAACGTTTAATTAATAAACATTTAATTTCATGGTTTACGCGAGTAAAACGGTTGCTTTATTTTGTAAAAGATGTTAAAATTTTAGAATTGATTAGCTATAAATTTTTGATTGACATATGTGAAAAAGTCTATAATGAGGAGATGATTCTAAAATGAAAAAACTAACGCAAGGAAAGTGGAAAAGCTATTATAATCAATTTGGAATTAAGATTACAAACAGTGAACTTGCGTTATATAAATCATTAATGCCAAAGGTTAGGCAGATAACGAGACGTAAACAATTTGAAACAAAAATACAGCCGAGTATGAATCGTTTACAAAGTTTTAGGTCGAGAGCTGCTTTTAAGTCATATCTTTCAAAAATGAGGCAAATTGCAAAAGGAACATATGAACGAAATATAGCGATCCGTTTTAGACAAAATTTAATAAAAGCAATAAACAATAGTGAACGAAATAGGTTTTCAAATTCTGAAATTGAAAAATTAACTAACAAGATAAGATCCATGTCATTAAAAGATTTTATCAAATATAGCAAACGTTATCGTTGGAGGTCGATAGGTTATGTCTATTATGAAGAATCACCAACGTCCAGCGAATTGCTCGCAACATATGGATTCTAAGATATATGTTGCAGATTTTGAAACAACAACTGAACCTTTTTATAACAAATATGGTTATACTCGTGTATGGGCATATTGTATAGTTGATTTAAAATCATGCGAGGTCGTTGAGATAGGTAGTGATATAAAAGATTTTTTTAAATTTTTTAAAAAGATAAACAAGAGTGTAACATGTTTTTTTCACAATTTAAAATTTGACGGAAATTTTATTTTAAGTTATTTACTTAATAATGGATATAAATATGACAGTGAAAATCATGGTTGCAATACATTTTCTACATTAATTGATCATACAGGAATGTTTTATAACATATGTGTAAATTTTAAGAGTTATCGAAATAAGAACTTGCGTGTTACGTTTCAAGACAGTTTAAAAAAGATACCATTAAAGGTCAATAAAATATCAAAAGCATTTAATATAAGTGAATTAAAAGGCACTATTGACTATGATATTGAACGTCCAGTAGGTTATGAACTAACTGAGGATGAAAAAAAGTATATAACGAATGACTGCATAATAGTTGCAAAAGCGTTAAAAACACAAATGGATAAAGGTTTAACAAAAATGACTATTGGCAGCGATTCACTATATTATTTTATTAGTAACATGAGTAAAGCCAAATATAAGTATTTGTTTCCAACTTTTGATTTGGAAATGGATCAGTATTTTCGGCAAAGCTACAAAGGCGGTTTTGTGTATTTAAAGCCAGAGCGAGCGAATCATCTATATAAAGGTATTAGTTATGACGTAAATAGTCTATATCCCTCAATATTGTATGGTAAATTTGGAAAACTGCCATATGGCATGCCAAAGTATTTTAAAGGCCAATACAAGTATGACAAATTATATCCGTTATATATTCAATCCATAATATTTATGGGTCATTTAAAAGAAAACAGACTGCCAACGTTACAGTTAAAAGGTTTTTCCAGATTTTTGGAAACTGAGTATATCAAAGTTATTGACGAACCTACTGAACTTGTTTTGACTAGTCCTGATTTAGAGTTATTACTTGATAGCTATGAAATTGACTATATTGAATATAATGGTGGATATAAATTTAAAGGCAGTGAGACTATTTTCAAAGATTTTATAGATTTTTGGAATAGTCAGAAAGTAGAGGCTGATAGAACAGGAAACGAGGGTCAGAGGACGTTAGCAAAACTAATGCTTAACAATTTATATGGTAAATTTGGAACGAATCCCTGCAAGCAGAAGAAAATACCATATTTAGAGAATGAGATTGTAAAATACAAACTGGACGAAGAAGAATTTACAGAGCCGTTATATGTTGCACTTGCAAGTTTTGTTACTGCATATGGTAGAAAGCAAACGATTGAAGCTGGTAACAACTGCTATGATCGTTTCATATATGCTGATACTGATTCAATTCATTTGGTATATGATGAAAGCGTGCCAAACATAGCTATTGATAAGAGAGAACTTGGCAAGTGGAAAAATGAGGGCATATTTTATGGTAAATTCTTGCACGCAAAAACATATATTAAACGCAAGAAAGGTGATACAGGTTTATTAAAAACTGAAATCACATGCGCAAGTATGAGTGATAACATAAAAAATCAAATTAAAAAAATGAACCAACAGGAGGCATTTAAAGTCTTTTCAGTTGGATCAATGTTTAATGGAAATCTAAAACAAAAAGTTGTAAAAGGTGGTGTTATATTATTAAACATGCCTTTTGAAATAAGATAGGAGGAAATATGAAAGAAACAAAGGTGTATGTAGATGAGTTGCCTATTCAATGTATAGACTGTCAATTTGCTTATGGTGGGAAATGTCAACTGAATGGCAAAATTTACTGTATTGAAAATTGTCGAAGAAGTGATTGCCCACTAATAGACATCAAAACCCATAACCGAGAACTTGTAAGGCAGGTGTGTAAGGAAATTAGAAAGGACGCTTATGGTGCTCTATATGAAGAAGGCAAGTTTGATATATTTAGTATGGAAAGTATTTTGGAAGACATAAAATGCAAGTTTCGGTTTAGTTGGAGAAACAAGCAAGACACCAAATGGCAGAAGTTGAAAGAGTGGTTAAGTTTTACACAACCTAAAAATACAAAAGACGAATTTATTAGTGGGGCTTGTGCTGCTTATAGTAATATAGTAGACAAAATGCAAGAGTTGGAGGCGGAAGATGTTGAAGATTAAAGAAGATAGAATGAAAGACCTTGAAAAGTTTGGATATAAAAAGATTGAGATGTATATAGGTGGACATAGTTTTGAAGTTTATCACAAAAATCTGTTTAGGTCTTTTGGAAGATTTGTAGATGTTTATGTATATAAAACTTCTCGATTATTAGAAATAGAAATAAGTTTTAGTAGTGAGAATGAATTGACATTATGCAAAGAAATAGATTTTATTTATGACCTAATCAAAGCCGATATGGTCGAAAAGGTGGTGGAAGATGAATAAGACAGAGTATGTGTGGGTTATTCAGAGAGATGATGGGATGTATGTAAATTTTATGGACAATGACGACTTGACTTGGTATGAACACACTTGGCAAGCAACAATGACTTGGAGTAAGCATCAAGCCGAAAAAGACATTGTTCTTTGGAAATTACAAAACTGCCGACCAGTTAAAGTAGAAATTCGAGTTGTAGGAGAGTAGTATGGATATTGATTTTTTAAAAGACACGATTAGAGATAATGTATATGAATATAGTATTGCTGAACTTTTAGATTTAATAAAATTTATTTGTGATATAATCAAGGAAATGTAAAATATGATTTGTCAGTTATGTAAAGAATTAAAAACTAGGA
>CALVJV010000002.1 GCA_944332395.1 uncultured Clostridia bacterium
CTTACTACATATTGTTTTCTGATAACTAATTCTAGATGATGCAGAATCACATCCAGCAAGAAAAATTAATGGGATAGCCAAAATCACCAATAAAAAGCAAAGTGAAAATATCAATTTCTTTTTAATCTTCCCCATTTTAATTCTCCTTATATTTTAAAATAAAGCCCAAATCAAACCATGCTGTCGATTTAGGCTTAAATTGGCGGAGAGTATTTTGTCTCAACCGAACACTTAAAATTTTTTATTTTACTATATACAAAGTATATAATTTTCATAGTTCTATTTTGCGATTTTGTAATTAACTAAATCCTTGACAAAATTATTGTTATAAATTAAGTTATTGGAATAATTATTAAACTAAATTATAATGTAGTTTTAGACTATTTGCACAGCTACTTTAATCACTTTCATAATCGACAATTGCTTTATTTTTTTTGACTTTTAAAATTTGTCTTTATGATATAATTTAAATCTTCTATTGCTTTATCTATATTCATCATTCCATTTCCAATCGGATAATAAACAGGATATACACTATAATTTTTTCCTGCAATATTTTTTAAAAAACTTTGTTTCCTACATTGTGATACTGATATATTTTTATTTAATACAATTGAACTAACTTGGTTTCCAAAAGTTATAATTATTTTAGGATTAATTATTTCAATTTCTTTGCATAACAAATCAAGGTATTGACTATAAACTGAATTTGGCAATACTCTTGCATCAACTTGAGTGCATTTTCCTAGATTAGTTATAAAATATTTATGTTTTTCTACATCATCATATACTATGTCGGCGAATTTTTCGTCCCATTCCTGTGGGGTTTTTCTTTGAATTTCTTCAGATATTCTTTCATTTAATAATCCAATTCTATAAAACAATTTCCATATATTTTTAGTTCCTATCCATGGTGATCTTTTGCCTTTCCAATTAGGGTTAGATGCAATATTTCTTCCCGTTGGATTCATAAACACAAAACAAATATTTGGACTATTTGCACATCCACCATTATATATGGATGTTAATTCTTTAGCCCCATATTCTTGTTGCAGCTTATCATATTCTGGATTTAAATCATTTATTTTCATTATTTGACCACCTTTTTCAATTCTTCCAAACTAAAGTGTTCAATTAGGTACATAATGGCGGCACCAACACTATCCAGATTGAACTAAAAGTTATAAATAATATTATTAGTTTATTGTTAATGTTCATTTAATAATTTATGTAACCAAAATGAGATATTGTCGTCACGTTTAATATAATTTTTCAGGCTAATTTCGTTTACTTTAAAATCTCTTAATAATAAATATCGGATGCAGATCCATATTATTTCTGTTACATAAACTAATTGTAATTCATTTAATGTTTTTATATTATCTCCGTAGTGTGTATGCCAATTACGAGAGTTGTATATTTTGTCTATTAGCTTAGATTTGTTCCTACTATTTATTAATAAAGATATTTTATTGTCTCCAATTTTATCAATATCTTTAAATAACTTCTTAATAATATTTCTAAAAGAAATTTGATTGTTGTATCTTAACTTTTTAGCAAGCCATTCTTGTTCACTATTGTTAAGTTTAAGATTGATTGATTTTAACATTTCATCAAATTTATCATTTTCAGGAGTTCTTTCCATCTCTATAATATTGCGATAATAATCTTCTAATACGCCACAAACATTTATAAAAGATGTTATTGGACTTAATGTTTTCTCTTGTTTAAATTTAAAAATATACTCCATTGCGGATTTTACTATATTTTTATATTTTTCATATTTTATTACATAATCCTTAAGAGATATTTCAACATCTTTATAAGATAAGTAAATTTTATCTATTGGAGATATTTTATTATCAAGAGTATCGTTCAATCGTATATCATAAACATTAGCTATAACTTTTTTATTAGAAAACATTTGAATTTTTTTTAATAAAACAAACTTGTTAAGCAATAAATTAAAATATTTAATAACCATATTATAATCGTGAAGAAATTTATTATAATAAAAGTCAGTTAAATTATCTTTATAAATGTTTAAATCTATTAAATTTATTAATATTCTACTACGACAAGTAAAAATATTGTTATCTTTATTGTTTTCATTCGTTACCCAACTTCGTGAAATTTCATATTTTCTATCATCAATTCTGAATTCAATTTGCTTTGGTTCACTATAACAAATAAAAGAATAAGATTGTTGATCTTCACTTTGTTCGCATTTAAATGTATCATTTATAAAATAATTTTCCAAAGCATTTAATTCAAATGATATTTTATTTAGTGTTAATTTATCATAATAATCAATATTATTAAAATCAAAGCATGTTTCACAAGTATAGCTGCTAGTTTCATAACCAGGTGCTGAAAATCTAAAATTTTTTACCGAACATCTTGTTAACAATATAAAATGACCTTCTTTTGTAAAGCCATAAAGTTCGGGATATTCCTTAAAATCGGATGTGTTTGTAAATTCTTCAAAAGAACCATTTAGTTTTAATATTATTTTTTTGTTTTCTATTGATAGTGTTCCTGGTATATCTTTCTCGTTATCAAAAAGATTTTCTCTACTTAATGACCACATTCCTATATATTCCATAAAATTACTCCTTGATGTAAGAAGTATAACATAAATTTCCTAAAATTTGTAGATTGTAGAGTAATTTTACAAAAAAATGTGTTATAATGCTGCTAGGAGAAAATTATGAAAATTTATAATAAGTTAGTTAGAGATAAAATTCCAGAGATTATTGCTGGTGATAACGGAAAAACTTGTGTGACAAGAATTATGGAAGATGATGAGTATTTAGAAACTCTTAATACAAAAATGCAAGAAGAATTGAAAGAATACTTAGAAAGTGGAGATGTTGAAGAACTTGCAGATTTAGAAGAAGTTTTAAGAGCAATTCTTGATGTTAAAGGTGTTTCTTATGAAGAATTTGAAAAAATAAGGAATACAAAGGTTGACAAAAGAGGTGCTTTCAAAAAGAAAATTTTTCTTGAAAGCGTAAGCGAAAAGAATGATAAATAAAAGTACATTTTGTAATTTAGGACTTACATTTTTAGATGAGTATTCATTTGATGATACCCATTCTTCTTTTGTGTTCAAAAAAGATAACACTTGTGTAATAGTTGATAATAACATTTGTGAAAATGATAAAGA
>CALVJV010000003.1 GCA_944332395.1 uncultured Clostridia bacterium
TAAGTATTGATAGATCAATTTTTGCAGAATGTTATAAATGTTTTAAACATAAATTAGTTAATAAAAAAACAAATAATATATTTGATTATATATATTTAATGAAAAAAAAGTTAAATTTAAAAGAGGAGCAAATTGCGTTTTGTTTGTTCGTTTTTGCCGAATTAGGTTTTTTTGAAATTTATGATTCAAATAATGATGTTCTAGTAAAGGAAAAAATATTATCAAAAAAACAATCTTTAGAAAGTTCTAAAATTTATTGTTTAATAAAAAATGGTATTAAAACCTGATAGTTTTGTTTTGAATTGTCCAAATAAAATTAGCATATTTAAGAGCGCTAACTGGAGCAACATTTTTTAATCGAAAAACTCTATTATCAGAGCAGGAGATTTGAAGACCACACGTTCCTTCAATGCCTATACCCACAATATTGGGAATTGGAATTTCAATCCTTGATTTTTTATTTGCAATAAGCAATCTATCGGTAAATAAAAATGTTTCATATGTGCCTAATTTTTTATTTTTATATTTATTTATTTTTTCAAGAACAATCCAGTTAGGATCATGCAATATAACTTCATCATTTTGTCTTTTGTTTAAATTAAGATCTAAAATATGATTTTTTTGCCATCTATCCCATTCATCTAAACGGTCAAATTTGCCACCAACAATATGCCCATTATCTAAATAAGTGCATGAATCTCCGCAGGCAGAGCACCAAAACCTGTCGTCTTTACTTCTAATTGTCCCAATAGCACCACACTCTGGACAAGCATAGAGCATTGTTTCAATCCCTTCGGCTATTTTTTTTCCATAAAAATGCAAGGCTTCTTTTTCTTGAACTTCGTATGCATTAATGCGAATGCCATCAACAATGCGATTGTAGACTTCATCAATAGATAGTTGTTCAAGTTCTTTTGGTGAAATAACTTCATTCACATAGGCATGAATTTTTGCCTTTCTTTTTGTTTTTGACCAGCGGGGTTGACTAAAATAACCGCCTTCAATATGAAATAAAACAACAGGAATGTTCAATTTCTTTGCGAGTTTTGCAATAGTCGGTTTAATATAGGACATATCTCCGGCAAAGCTTTTATTACCTTCAGGAAAAATTCCAACTGCGCCGCCTTGATTTACCACCGAAATAATTTCTCTAACAACTCCAGCATCCAAAGAAGATTTAGTAATTGGAAGAGGTCTAACAAAAAATTTAACTAGCTTTCCCGCCACAGGGATACTAGAAACATGGTCACTCATAACAAAATATATAGGGCATTTAAATGCTCCAGCGACAAAAAAAGCATCATAATCGGTTGTATGATTTGCTAGTATTAAAAAAGGAGGTTTTAATTTGCTTTTTTCGAGAACTAAACCAAACTTATTTTTCATCGAACACATCAAACAGGGTGCAATTAAGTTTTTAATAAATTTATGACGATTTTTTATTTTCATTAAATTTTCACTCCAATATTAATATATTCTAACATAAAAAAAATATCTAGCCAAACAAAAAATAGTTGATTTATTTTCGTGATAAATTAAATAAAAATGAACATACTAATACCAAAGGAGAAGCATTATGACAGAAAAATTTGATACACAAAGTGAACAAATTAAAGTGAGGAAGGTTAAGAACTACGATGCAAAAGACATAATAACTGATAACAAATCCTCTAAAAATGTAAAGAAAGCCGAAAAGCATAAAAAAGAACAAAACCCTGTAAATACTGAAAAACAATCTATAGCAAAAACCGAGACAAAAAATAGTAAAGGCACAGATACAAAATGGACAAAAGTATTAATTGGAACAGTATATATTTTTGGAATGTTTAGTATTTTATATTTGTTATCATCATGGTGGTACTTTTTAGGACTAATTGGTTTGGCTGTTCCAATTTTGGTGTATTTTTTAGCAAAACAAGAAAGTGTAAAGAAAGCAAGTGGAAAAGTTTTTTTTGTTAATTTGTGTGCAACGATTGTATCAGCTCTTTTTTGGGTTTTATACTTGACAACCAGGCATTATGGAATAGGATTTATGTCTAGCATATTCAGAGCATTACAAATTGCTGGTGCAGTTGCGGGATTATTTATGGTAGGGTATTATATGTTGGAGTATTTTACAAATGGAAAAACATCTGTGCCATGGTTATCAAAGATGACTCATAAGGCAGAAGACATGGTTAAAACAAAAGAAACCGAAAAGGTTAAAATAAAATAATAAATGAATAAAAAAAATCGTAGAATGTTCTACGATTTTTTTATATATTGTTTGCTCATTTTTTTCTGTAATGATAAAATAAGTTAGAGGTATTTTTATGGATTTATTTGAAAAGTGTAAGAATTATAAAGTAGTTGATGAATATCAAAAACAAGGCATATATCCATATTTTCATATGCTACAAACAAAACAGAATACAGAAGTAACCATGGAAGGCATACATCAAATTATGATTGGTTCAAATAATTATTTGGGCCTTACATCAGACCGAAGAGTTATAAAGCCTGCAATAAAGGCCCTAAAAAAATATGGAACTGGTTGCTCGGGTAGTAGGTTTTTAAACGGAACATTAGATTTGCATGTCAAACTTGAAAAAGAATTGGCTTCATTTTTAAATAAAGAAGACTGTATAACGTTCTCAACAGGATTTCAAACAAATTTGGGCATAATAAGTGCAATTGCAGGCAGGAATGATGTTGTGCTTTGCGATAAAGAAAATCACGCTAGCATATATGATGCAATAAAATTGTCATACGCCCAAATGATAAGATATGAACATAACAATATGTTAGATTTAGAAACCAAACTAAAAGAAATTCCAAGTAATAAAGGAATATTAATAGTAACTGATGGCGTTTTTTCGATGAGTGGTGAAATTTGTAATTTGCCCAAATTGGTTGAACTAAAAGAAAAATATGGTGCAAGATTAATGATAGACGACGCACATGGCCTTGGAGTTCTAGGAAAATGTGGTCGTGGAACAGCTGAATATTTTAATATGGAGCAAAAAGTAGATCTAATTTCTGGAACATTTTCAAAATCTTTAGCAAGTATAGGTGGATATTGTGTTGCATCAAGCGAAGTAATTAAATATATTAGACACAATTCAAGGCCTTTTATTTTTTCCGCTTCAATCACACCAGTAGCGCTGGCAACAGTTCTCGCATCGTTAAAAATTTTAAAGGAAGAACCACAACGAGTAAATAGACTTCAAAGAGTTGGCGATTTTATGCGTTCTGAATTAGATAGACTAAATATAACATACAAAAAAGGAAAAACGCCAATAATTCCAATATATACCTACGATGCCACAACAACACTAAAGGTATGCAAACGCCTATTTGAAGAAGGAGTATATGTTAATCCCGTATTACCGCCAGCCACTCCACAAGGTGAATGTTTAATAAGAACTAGTTATATTGCAACTCATACAAAAAAACAATTAACTATTGCTGCTGAAAAAATAAAAAAAGTTTTAGATGAATTTGAAATAAAATAAAAAACACTAGACAAAACAAGAGTGGTATGATAATATAAAAAAGTTGCATTACCCAGTTCGTGGTTTGTCGAAACCCAAAACGCATTTCTACGATTAGGGTGTAAATTTATAGGAGGGAATTATGGAAAAAGCAAGAAAACAAGAAATAATTGCAGAAAATGCTAGAAAAGAAGGAGACACAGGTTCTCCAGAGGTTCAAATTGCATTACTGACTGAACGCATTAATCATTTGAACGAACATTTGAAAGCACATCCGAATGATCATCATTCAAGACGTGGTCTTTTGCAGTTAGTTGGTAACAGGCGTCGTTTGTTAAACTACTTAAAAGAAACAAATCTTGAAGGATACCGTGCTTTAATTTCTAAATTAGGAATAAGAAAATAACAAATAGGGCGAAGAAAAGTCTTCGCCCATATTTTCAGTTTTAGACATGAGTCCAAAGCTGGGTTATGTAGAAGGGAGAAAGTAAAATGGATAAACAATTTAAAACTATTATTGGCGGAAAAGAAATAAGTGTTGAACTTGGGAAATATTGTGAATTTGCTGATGGTTCATGTATAGTAACAAGTGGAGAAACTAGAGTAATGGTAAATGTTACTATGTCAAAACAACCTAGACCAGGAATGGATTTTTTCCCATTGGGAGTAGACTTTGAAGAAAAAATGTATTCTGTAGGAAAGATTCCTGGATCATTTAAAAGACGAGAAGGAAGAGCTAGTGACAAAGGAATTTTAACAAGTAGGTTAATTGATAGACCAATAAGACCATTGTTTCCAAAAGGTTTTTATAACGATGTAGCAGTGGTAGCAACAGCACTATCAGTGAGTCAAGATAATCCACCAGAGGCTTTAGCAATGATTGGATCGTCTGTTGCCTTATCAATATCGGACATTCCATTTAGTGGACCAACTGGATCAGTTGTCGTTGGTAGAGTTAATGGTAAATTAATTATTAATCCAAATGACCAAGAAACAGATTTGTCCGACTTACATTTAACAGTTTCTGGCACCAAAGATGCCATAATGATGGTAGAAGCTGGAGCCAACGAAGTTACCGAAAATGATATGTTAGAAGCTATCATGTTTGCTCATGAAGAAATCAAAAAAATAGTTACATTTATTGAATCAATTCAAAAAGAAGTAGGAAAACCAAAAGCAGAAATAGAATACTATTCAGTTCCTTCAGAAATCGAAAAAGCGGTTTACGAGTATGCGGATAAAAAAATGGATAAAGTTTTGCAAATCACGTCTGATAAAGAAACTAGACAAAATTTGGAAGAAGAATTTGAGAAAGATGTTTATGATCATTTCGCAGAAATATATCCTGAAAATGCAAGAGAAATTGGCGATACTCTCTATAAAATGAAAAAAGAAAAGGTTCGAAGAAAAATTCTAGACGAAGGTGTTAGGCCAGATGGCAGAACATCCACTGAAATTAGACCAATTTGGTGTGAAGTTGGTGTATTGCCAAGAGTCCATGGATCAAGTGTTTTTACAAGAGGTCAAACTCAAGTACTTAACGCACTAACATTGGGAACAATAAGTGAAGTACAAAAACTTGATGGTTTGGATTTAGGTGAAGAAACAAAAAGATATATGCATCAATACAACATGCCACCTTATGCGACCGGCGAAGCAAAGCCTTTAAAAAGCCCTGGAAGACGCGAAATAGGGCATGGAGCATTGGCAGAAAGAGCACTTGAACCAGTTATTCCAAGTGAAGAAGATTTCCCTTATGCATTAAGATTAGTTAGTGAAGTTTTATCAAGTAATGGATCAAGTTCTATGGCAAGTGTTTGCGCTTCAACATTATCATTAATGGATGCTGGAGTGCCGATTAAAGCGCCAGTTGCTGGAGTAGCTATGGGACTAATAAAAGATACTGATAGCAATAAAGTAGCAATTTTAACAGATATTCAAGGTCTTGAGGATTTTTTGGGAGACATGGATTTCAAGGTTGCAGGTACCACAAGAGGAATCACAGCAATACAAATGGACATTAAAATAAAAGGAATTGACAAAGCCATATTAACCAAAGCTCTTGAACAAGCAAGAAAAGGAAGACTAGAAATTCTAGATAAGATGTTAAAAACTATATCTCAACCCAGAAAAGAACTTTCAAAATATGCACCAAAAATAATAGCTTTTGACATAAATCCAGATAAAATTAGAGAAGTTATAGGATCTGGTGGCAAAACTATAAATAAAATAATTGAAGAAACAGGTGTAAAAATTGACATAACTGATGAGGGTAGAGTTATGATTGCTTCAACCAATTCTGCAGCTCAACAAAGAGCAAAAGAACTAATTGAGGACATAGTTTTTGAACCTGAATTAAATCAAATTTACACGGGAACCGTTGTAAGAATTTTGCAATTTGGCGCATTTGTTGAAATAAAAACTGAATGCGAGGGTATGATTCATATATCAAAATTATCATCAGCGCACGTAGAAAAAGTAGAAGATGTAGTAAAAATTGGTGATAGAGTAAAAGT
Source organism: uncultured Clostridia bacterium (assembly GCA_944332395.1). GTDB lineage: Bacteria > Bacillota > Clostridia > Christensenellales > UBA1242 > CALVJV01. The sequence continues at coordinate 5,990 of CALVJV010000003.1, forward strand.
TCAAGTTATCAAAATTGATGAAAAGGGTAGAATTGATTTAAAATTAATTGAAAAGTTATAATTTTTATAGATTATAATACAGACAAAAATGGTGTTATGTCTAGCATAATACCTTTTTTTTTGTAATTTATCTCATAAATCCTTCATAAAATATTTATATGAAAATAAATAAGCCGTCAAAAACTCAAACAATCATAAATATTTCAACAAATATTATTTTGTTGGGTTTAGTTATAATAATTTCATTATTTTCATTTATGCCAAAAACCGTTACGACTGCGGGCGGCAACAAAATGGCCATCTATAATGGAAACAAAAATAGCGACAAAGTTTCATTAATGATTAATGTTTCTTGGGGAACAGAATATATAGAACAAATTTTAACTATTCTTAAAGAATATAACATAAAAACAACCTTTTTTGTTGGTGGAATTTGGGTTGAAGAAAATCAAGCTACATTAAAAAATATTATAAATAATGGTCACGAAATTGGAAATCATGGATATTTACACAAAGACCACTCAAAACTTGACGAAAGTTCTAATAAGCAAGAGATTCAAGCTTGTCAAAATATAGTAAAAAGCACAACAGGAATAGAAATGACTCTATTTGCACCACCTTCTGGCGCATATAGTGATTTAACAATAAATGCAGCTGAATCTTTAAACATGCAAACAATAATGTGGACAAGAGACACTATTGATTGGAGAGATAAGAATGCCGAATTAATATATAATCGAGCAGTAAAAAATGTTGCGGGTGGAGACTTAATATTGATGCATCCTACTGAAAAAACAGTTGAAGCATTGCCCAAAATAATTGAGACAATATTAACTAAAAATTTAAAAATAACTACTGTATCAGAAACAATAAAGCCCTAATCTAATATCTCATCAATGATTTTTTCAAGTTCTGATTTTTCATCATCATAATTAGAATTAATCATGGTTTTTCCTTGCTGATTAATATCAATTTCGAACGAATTATCAATCGAATAATATGGATTGGAAATAAATAAATTGTTAAATGGGTAAAAAATATTTTTTGTTGATTTATCCAATTCATTAAAATATTCATATGGCTTGTTTCTAACTGAAAATAAAGCTGTTTTTCTATATCTTTGTTCAGTAGAAGGGTCGGCAAGTTTTAATTCATAATTTTCTGTAGCTCGAATATCAAGGTCAAGTTTTACAACCGAATCGGGAACGCAAAAATCATCAGGATAATTTTTATCGTAAAATTTTTCTAAAATTACTTTATTAAAATTGGTTGGCATTGTTGATCCATTAACAGATGTATCAAAATTAGTTTTGCTGTCGCCTTTTGTTACTAATGTTGCAAAGATATGTTCAGATGTATATGCTATGTTATAGCAATCTGTATTGTACTCTTTGTTTCCAACTGTTCCTGTTTTTGTTGCAATTTCAAATGGTAATGAATTTAACTTTTTACCTGTTCCCAATGAAGCACAATCTTGTAACATATTAGTAACTAGATAGCTAGTATCTTCACTAAACACTTTTTTATATTTGAGATTTCGTTCATACAACAATGTTCCATCTGCAGTTTTTATTGATTTAATAAAATGAGCTCCCTTAAAAAATCCATCATTAAGTGTGGTGTATGCTCCTGCTATTGATTTTAATGTAAATCCATTAGTTAGACCGCCTAAAGCAATAGCCAGATTGTTATCGTTATTCTCTAAAGGTAAATCCATTTTTTTTGCATAACTTTTTGATTTTTCGATGCCTAACATATCCAAAATTTTTACAGCGGGAATATTCTTGCTTTTTGCTAAACTTTCTCGAATTGTTATCCAACCTGAATACATATTACCTGCATTTTGTGGTTGATAACCATTAAAATTAGTTTTGTCATCTAAAATAAAACTTTCTGGATTAATTAATCCTTCTTCAATTGCTGGGGCATAAACTAAAATTGGCTTAATTGTGGACGCCGGCTGGCGTTTTGAATTTATAAAATCAAATTCCCCAGATGAGCAATATGCAATTATTCCACCATTCTTTGAATCCACAATAATAGATCCGAGTGAAGAAGCATTTTGATCTGTTGTGTAATTATTATTTTTTATGGTGTCTTCTAATAAATGTTGAGCCTCCAAATCGGCATAAGTTTCAATAACTAGAGAACTTTTTTCTAGGCTATCCAAATCAATATTGAGCAAGTTTTTAGCCTCTTCTTTTATGGCTTGGACAAGTGCTTTTGTATTATTTGATTTATTTAATACAAAATCATGATGATAATTAATTGAGTCGTTATATTGATTGTTATCAATCAAATTTTGTTCTAACATAAGTTTTAATACTAAATTTCTTCTTTTAATTGCTTTTTCAAAATGATTAACTGGTTCAGTAGCACTTGGAGCCTTTACAAGTCCGGCCAATAATGCACTCTCGGGCAAATTTAAGTCTTTTGCCATTTTTCCAAAATAAAATTGCGAAGCAGCTTCAATTCCCAAACAACCATTACCAAAATATATATTGTTAAGATAAGAATTCATTATTTCATCTTTTGATAACTTTTTTTCAACCTGTAAAGCAATCTTAATTTCACGGAGTTTTCTCTTTAATGTTTTATCTCTTGAAAGATGCGTATTTTTTACTAATTGCTGAGTAATTGTGCTTGCACCCTGACTTTTTTTCATTGACTTAATATTAGCAAAAATAGCACCACCAATTCGTTTTATATCAATGCCATTATGACTTAAAAATCTTTTATCCTCAATAGCAATAAAAGCATTTTTAGTATGATCGTTTATTTCGCCCAACATCTTACTATATGTTGATGAAGAGATTTCTTGTTTTGAAGACGATAAAATTATCAATGGAGAGGGTGCACCAGTAAGTTTTTCTATATCTAATCTAGCATCTGCAGTTACTATTAAAACAAAAGATAAAGCCGAAATTCCAAAACTAATTACTAACGCCAAAACAATCAATCCAAATTTTTTCCAACTAAATAGTTTTTTTTGTTTTTCCATTTACTATTATGTTGTGATAAAACACTAAAATTATTTAATAAATAACAAAATACGACAAATATCAATTCAAATTTATTTTTAAACAAAAAGATATCAATTCCTTGAAATTTTTTAAAAAAAACACTATAATCATATCATGAAATATTACAATATAATTACATTTGGCTGTCAAATGAATATAGCCGATTCTGAAACACTTGCCGGTGAGTTAGAAAAAAGAGAGTATAAAGCAACAAACAATCTAGAAAATGCAGATATTGTTGTCATTAATACATGTGCAATTAGAGATACTGCAGAAAAAAAAATATTAGCAAAAATTGGTGGGCTAAAAATCTGGAAAAAAACAAACCCAAAAAGAATATTGGCTGTTGGCGGTTGTATGACTGCACAGAAAGAAATACCCACGAACTTAATAAAAACTTTTCCATTTATAGATATTATTTTTGGTACCGAAAATTTGTCAAATTTTGGGTTGTTGTTAGATGAATTTGTAAAAACAAGAAAAAAACAGATTCAAACCGCACCAGAAACAAAAGTATCAAGATGTGTTGAGCCAAAGCGTGATAGACAGATTAATGCATGGGTAAAAATAATGTATGGTTGCAACAATTTTTGTTCATATTGTATTGTTCCATATGTTAGGGGAAGAGAGCAATCCCGTGAAAAACTTGAAATAATTAATGAAGTTAAAAATTTAATTCAAAATGGATACAAACAAATCACTCTGCTAGGACAAAATGTTAATTCTTATGGCAACGATAACCCCGAAAAATATGGCAATTTTCCACAACTTTTAAAGGAAATTGATAAAATAAAAGGTGATTATAGAATACGTTTTATGACAAGTCACCCCAAAGATTTAACAAAAGAATTAATAGATGTTATTGCAAATTCAGAGCATATTTGCCACTCAATTCATCTTCCTTTTCAGAGTGGATCAACTGCAATATTAAGTGCAATGAACAGAAAATATACAAGAGAGCAATATTTAGAAAAAGTAAAATTAATAAAATCAAAAATACATGATGTTGAACTAAGCAGTGATTGCATCGTTGGTTTTCCTGGTGAAACTGAAAAAGATTTTGAAGATACGCTATCGCTTGTCCAACAAGTAAAGTTTTTGAATATGTATATGTTTGTTTATTCAAAAAGAAAAGGAACTGCTGCTGAAAAATTGGAACAGGTTTCAGATTCTATAAAAAAAGATAGAATCAAAAAATTAGTTGGATTACAGAATAAAATAAGTGCAGAACTATCAAAAAAATATGTTGGTCATGATTACAAAGTCTTAGTTGAGGGCTTTGATCCAAAAGAAAATTGCTATGTTGGAGTTACAGATTCCGGAAAATCAGTTTTTATAAAAAGTGATAAAAATATTTTAGGGGAATTTAAACTTGTTCATATAGAAAGTTGCAAGGGTAGTAAATTATATTCAAATATTATAAAATAAGGGAGAAAAAAATGGCTATTTCACCAATGATGAAGCATTATCTATCTGTAAAAGAGCAAAATCCAGATTGCATATTATTTTATAGATTAGGCGATTTTTATGAAATGTTTTTTGATGATGCAGTATTATGTTCAAGAGAACTAGATCTAACATTAACCAAGCGAAATTGCGGAGATGGTGAATGTGCACCTATGTGTGGCGTTCCATATCACGCATACGAAGTATATTTAAAGCGTTTAATTGATAAGGGTTATAGAGTTGCAATATGCGAACAAATTAGTCCAGTCAATCCAAAAGGGCTAGTTGAAAGGGCAATTGTTCGAATAGTAACGCCTGGGACAATTATTGAAGACAGCATACTTGACAGTAAAGAAAACAATTATATCGCATCTGTAGTATATCAAAAAAATTCGGCAGGATTAGCCTATGCCGATATATCAACAGGTGAGTTAAAATTAAATATTATATCAGGCGAAAGAGTATTTGAAAAGTTAGATGACGAACTAGCAAAAATAGCTCCAAAAGAAGTAATAACAAATTCAAATATGGCAGAGAAACAACACGAATTACTTTGCGTAATTTCAGGTATTGCTCCTAATTTTTATCCATATAGTGAAAACGCTTTTGAATTAAATACCGCAAAATCTACTTGCAAACAACATTTTAATGTAAACTCATTAAATGCAATAGGTTTTAGCGATAATGAATTGGGAATTAAAGCAGTAGGCTCTTTATTGAAATATCTAGAACAAACGCAAAAAACAAAGGCTTCTAGCTTAAAAAAAATAGAGTTTGTATACGATAAAAACTATGTTCATTTAGATTTTAATTCAAGACGTAATTTAGAAATCACAGAAAACAATAATACCCACTCAAAAAAAGGGTCGTTGTTATGGATTTTAGACAAGACAAAAACCAGTATTGGCGCTAGAACAATAAAGCAATATGTTAGTGAACCACTTGCAAATGTAATGTTAATAAATCAAAGATTAGATGCCGTTGAAGAACTATACACAAATCCAATGCTAATTTCTTCAATTCAAGAACTATTAATTGAATTATCTGATATAGAAAGAATTGCTACTCGAATTTCATATGGTACAGTTACTCCATTTGATTTGTTAGCTCTAAAACATACATTAAGGCAAATGCCTAAATTGAGGCAACTAATGGATAGTTGTCAATCAAATCTATTAAGAGATTCTAAAGATAGCATAGGGGATATTAAAAGTGTTTCAGATTTAATCGAAAAAGCAATAAAGCCAGACCTAGATAGATTGAAAGACAACATAAAAAATGGCGATTTTATAAGGGCAGGCTATAACAAGGAACTTGACGAATTAAAAGATGCAAAAAAACTAGGCCAGCAATGGCTATTACATTACGAACAGGAGCAAAAAGAAAAAACTGGTATAAAAAATTTGAGAATAGGTTACAACAGAGTATTTGGATATTTTTTAGAAGTTCCAAAAAGTCAAATAAACAAAGTTCCATATGAATTTGTTGATAGAAAACAAACAACAGCAAATAGTGAAAGATATGTTACCGAAACCCTAAAAGAGATGGAAAAGAAAATATTAGGTAGCGAAGAACAAGCACAAAAATTAGAATTTAAAATATACGAAGATCTTAAAACCGATTTATTAGCCTTTGTAGGCCCAATAATAAGTATATCAAAATCAATAGGGATAATTGACGCATTAACATCTTACGCATATGTTGCCAATAAAAATAATTATGTAAAACCATATATAACTAACGATGTAAAGGAAATTTACATTAAAAATGGAAGACATCCCGTTGTCGAAAGCATAATGCCTCCTGGTGACTTTGTTCCAAATGATACATTACTTGATGATAATGAAAATAGAACAATAATAATAACAGGTCCAAACATGGGTGGAAAGAGCACATACTTGCGACAAGTGGCGGCCATAACTCTAATGACGCATATGGGTTCATTTGTTCCCGCAAGCGAAGCTAGAATATCTCCAGTTGACAAATTATTCACTAGAATAGGCGCCAGTGATGATTTAATTTTTGGTCAAAGCACCTTTATGGTTGAAATGACAGAAGTCGCAAATATTTTAAACAACGCAACTAGTAAAAGTCTTTTAATTATGGATGAAGTCGGCCGAGGAACAAGCACGTACGATGGATTATCAATTGCCAGGGCAGTTATGGAAGACATATCAGAAAGAATAAAAGCAAAAACATTATTTGCAACACATTATCATGAATTAACTTCATTAGAAGAAACAACAATTGGAGTAAAAAATTATCGAGTATTAGTTAGTGAAACTGGAGACAGACCTAGGTTTCTCCATAAGATAGTTCGTGGTAGCGCAAATAAAAGTTTTGGAATTGAAGTGGCAAAAATGGCTGGAATCCCAAGTCATGTTGTAAATCGAGCAAAAGATGTTTTAAAAATTGAGGAGGCAAGAGGAGAATTTTTTGAAAAAACTCCATCATCGTCTCCACAAAATTCGCACGAGCCATCAATTAAAGCAACAGAAATAATAAATATCCTAAAAGATACTGATATGAACAATATAACACCTTTAGTAGCCTTTGCAACACTTCAAAATTTAATAGACAAAGCAAAAAAGTGAGGCCATTTTATGAAAATAAACATACTTCCAAAAGAAATTTTTAATTTAATAGCAGCAGGCGAAGTCGTAGAACGACCAGCTAGTGTAATAAAGGAGTTAATAGAAAATTCTATTGACGCAAAAGCCAGCGACATATCAATTTATATTGAAAATGGTGGGCTAAAAAGCATGAAAATAATAGATAATGGTACAGGAATCGAAAAAAGTGAAATTCCAAAAGTCTTGCTTCCTCATTCAACAAGTAAAATAAATTCAATAGAGGATTTATCAAAAATAGGAACATTAGGTTTTCGTGGAGAGGCACTTGCATCAATTTCGGCTGTTTCAGATATTATAATAACAACAAAAACGATAGACGATGAACTTGGAACAAGGTTAACCCAGATCCAAGATTTGCCCATAAAAATAGAAGAGTGTGGGGCTTCTACCGGAACAACTGTTGAAGTTTTAAATTTATTTAAAAATATTCCAGCTCGTGCAAAATTTTTAAAAAAGCCAAAATCCGAAGAACAAGAAATAACAAATCTGGTAGCAAGATATATTTTAGCAAATCCAAATATATCCTTTAAATATATGGCTGATAATAAATTAATATATCAAAGTTATGGTAGGGGAAAGCAGGATTCTATATTTTCAATATACGGAAAAGAAACCATAAGTAACTTAATAGCAATTGATAGAAAATTTAAGGATATACATATTCATGGTTATATTGGAAAACCAAGTTTTTCAAAACCAAATAGAACATACCAAACCCTTGTTTTAAATGGTCGATACATACAAAACCAAGTAATTCAAACGGCAATAACAAATGCCTATGGCGACTTTTTAATGAAACGTCAATATCCGTTTTATGTTATATTTATAGAAATGCCGTTAAGCGATGTTGATGTAAATGTGCATCCAAATAAAATGGAAGTAAGATTTTCAAATAATATCAATCTTTATCCACTAATATTTGAAACAGTTGTACGTGGATTACACCAGCTAGATTCAGAACCACATACGCTAAATATAGAACAAACGACAAAAGAAATAATAAAAGATAATTATGTTCAAAACAAAGAAGTCTTTAAAGAAGACAACAACCACGCATTTGATAATTACTGGAACAGCATGCAATTGTTATACAATAAAGAAAGCATAGCTCAAGGTCCAAACACAATCATGCAAAATATCGATTTAAAAACAGGTGAAGTTGTATTTAACGATCACATACAACAAGCCAATGATAATAAAAATATAAAACAAGCAAAATTTGCATTTGATATTCAACATAGGATAATTGGAAAATTATTTAACACATATTTAATAATAGAACAAGGCGATGAAGTATATTTTATTGATCAACATGCAATGCATGAAAGATTGCTATATGATAAACTAAAAGAAGAGATAGAAAACAACGAAATTACAATTCAACCAATGCTAATACCACATATTTTTGCAGTAAACTCATTAGAACAAAATTTTTTGGAAGAGCATAAAAATGAATTTAAAGCACTGGGGTTTGAAATAGATTCGTTTGGAGACAACTCATATAAATTAAGTTCAATACCTTCAATTTGTAGTGATATATCAATCAACGAATTTATGTCTTCAGTATTGTCTGACATAAAAAATTTCACAATCAATACTACAAGTGAAATAATAAAAGACAAGTTGGCAACAAAAGCGTGCAAAGCGGCGGTCAAGGCCGGAAACGATCTATCAGATAATGAAATAGAAAAGTTAATACAAATGATAAATGAAACAAATGCCACATTAAGATGTCCACATGGCCGGCCGGCTGTAATAAAACTAAAAAAAGCAGAAATAGAAAAGTGGTTTAAGAGGATAGTATAAAAATGAATAAAAATATTGAAAAAAAAATAAAAGATATAGAGCAGAGTTTATCAAAAGAATATGAAAAAATAAGCGAAATATCACTATACAACCAACACAAAGTTTTAAAGGCGTTTCAAAAAAATAAAGTAGCTCTAACAGATTTTGCCGGTTCAACAGGTTATGGATATGATGATGTAGGAAAAACCAAATTATCAAAAATATTTGCAGAAATAATGAAAGCAGAATCTGCAATAGCGTCACCTTTGTTAACATGCGGAACACATACTTTATCAACAGCTTTATTTGGATTACTTCGACCTGGTGATCTATTTGTTTCAATAGGCGAATGTTACGATACACTAAAAGAAATAATAAGTGGAAAAAATGGATCCTTAAAAGAGTGGGGGATTACATACAAATTATTAAAATATGACACACCAACTCAAAAACAACAAGCCTATAAATTTATAGAAAACAAAAAGCCCAAATTGGTGTTTATACAAAGATCAAGGGGATACACCCGAAGAACTGATGGTTATTCTATAGATGAACTAAAATTAATGATAGATAAGGTAAAAAAAGCGAGCAACAACTCTATAGTAATGGTTGATAATTGTTATGACAAATATACAAAAAAAAAAGAGCCAATTGAAGTTGGTGCTGATGTAGTAGCAGGATCATTAATTAAAAATCCGGGTGGAGGAATAGCTCCAACTGGTGGATATATTGCTGGGCGCAAAAATTTAATAGCCCAAATATCAGGAAGGTTTACCGCTCCATCATTAGGAACAGAAGTTGGATCATACAACGCATCATATCAAAACTTTTTTGAAGGATTGTTCTTGGCTCCACATATTACAAGTAGGGTAATTAAAGGTTCAATGTTATTAGGAAAAACATTAAGTCATTGCAAAATAAATAGCGCACCAAGTCCTAGCCAAATACCTCATGACATCGTTCGTTCAATAGAATTTAATGACAAAGAAGCGATGATAAAATTTGTTCAAATGGTGCAACAAATATCACCAGTAGATAGTCATGTTAGACCAGAACCATGGGCAATGCCAGGATATAAGGACGAAATAATAATGGCTGCAGGAACATTCGTTCAAGGCAGTTCAATAGAATTATCCTGCGATGGGCCAGTGAAACCTCCTTATATAGCATATATTCAAGGCGGTATAACATACGAACACATACAAATATTATGTGAAAACATTATTAAAAAATTTGGTAAATAAAGAAACAAAAAGCACATTAAAATTAATGTGTTTTTTTATTCACAAAAAGAACGACCTCAGCAAAAATCACGTTAAGAAATTGATCTAATATCATAGTAGGGCATTATTAGTTTGTTACAGATTTCAACAGTCAATCTTTATAAAGTTTTCGCAAAAGACAGCTTTTGCGAAAACTTAACCAAGGGATTGGGCTATATTTAAGCCATTTATTAACATTTTAAATAAAAAACAAAAAACCTAACACCATTTGTTAGATTTTATAAACTCTTTATTAAAAACAATAAAATTTAAGTTATGGTTATATATGTTAGTTTTATATATCAAATATCATCTAAATAAATTCAATATATACGAATTCATTTTTAAATCATTTTTTATTGTACTTAAATTTGGAATATAAGTTTTAACTAATACCCAAAACTTGTTTGAATGATCCATATAAAATATATGCGATAATTCGTGAACAATTATATAATCAATTAATTTTGTTGGCAGCATTATCAAACGCCAATTTAGTGAAATAATTCGTTTTGAAGAACAAGAGCCCCATTTCTTTTTGGCATTTGATAATTTTATATTTCTAGGAGACAGATTCATTGTTTCAGCAATTGAAATGACGCGCTGAGTCAGAATAGTTCTTGCTTGTTCGACCAAAAATCTACGAATATTACCAAACAATTCTGTTTTAGTCATTGTTTGCGGTATTAAGATTCTATTGTATTCATCTAAACTAATTTTTTTAACATCAGACCAAAACGGTTTATAACAATTCCCTAAAAATAAAATTTTTTTATAATTTATAATATCAGTATTGTCAGCTAACATATTTTTAATGAGGTTTAGCTTCTTTTCGATCCAATCTCTTTTTTCAAAAACAAATTTATTTATTTCACTCAATGGCATATTAATTGGAGCTTTAACTGTTACGTTTCCAGTATTCGAAATTGAAATAGACAAAGTTCTCCTATTTTCTCTAGACAATACATTTACATAATTATTGATAGACATAACACCATTATAATTCACTTATACATTCTCACTTAAAATGATTTTTTTATTATTTTGTTTTTTTATGTCATAATTTATATTCAAAAACAAAGGTCAAAGTCAGTCAATTTTTATTTAAATATAAATTGAATTCAAAAACCAATTCGTCGGTATTTTTCTTACCAGTAAATGATAATCCATTATTAAATTTACTAAATTCTATTAATAGTTTATCATCATATTTCGCCTCCGAAATAAAGTTTACTTGAACTCCCCCAATATCTAATTTCTCATATTGATCTTTTTTTATTATATCTAATACAATATCAAAATACTTCGCATTATTAATGTGCCCATTAAAATCTAAATCTGAATACCTTGGCGAATAACGTATTGTTTTAACTTTTGTTTTTATATTTTTGATTGTTAAAAACTGAGGAGTAAAGTTCCGTTTTCCTATAAATTGTGGATAGACAAAATTTAACGATTCCTGCAGAACTGGTTTTCTTGAATTTATATCAATAAGACACCATCTACTTGTAGCCTTCACCAAAACTTTATCATTCTGATCAACTATTTCAAAATCTCTATCAAATGCTATCTTACTTTGTTCTAGTGGCCATGTTCTAACATTTATTGTTTGCCAAACCATTGGTCGTTGTATTATTTCAATTCTCATTTTTGTAATAACCCATGTTAATTTTTGTTTTTCTGTTTCAATAATACCCAGCCCCATTTTTTCACAATGCAAACTAGCACACTCCATAAACAAAGTCTCAATAGCAGAAAGGCTTAATTGCTTTTTTGTATCAACCATAGCTATCCCAATTCTATATTGTTTTGAAAATATTGAATCTATCATAATTTTCTCCTAATAAAACAATTATAAACCTTTTAAAAATAATCAGCAACAAAAATCATATAAAAGCAGCTCTTATGTCACACATAGTACTTAAACAAATTTATAGAATTATTTGACATAATGTAATAAAATGAATTATATTAAAAGTGAGGAGAAAAAAGTATATGGAACAAAACAGCATAGACTCTGATCTCATACGCGGACATATTGACACAATAATTTTAAAAATATTAAAAACTGGCGATAGATATGGCTACGAAATAATAAAAGACGTCGAAACAAAGTCTAATGGGACATACGAACTAAAACAACCAACACTTTATAGTTGTTTAAAAAGACTTGAGTCTCAAGGGTTAATTAGTTCTTATTGGTCAGATAGCGACATTGGCGGAAAACGACATTATTATAAATTAACAGAACGCGGTGAAGATAATCTTAAAAAAAACCAAGAGGAATGGTTAAAATCTAGATCCATTATAGACAATTTGATATATGAAGAGAATCAAACTCCCCCAAGCATATCTACTACACAAAAAAATGATGACGAATTATTGCCAATCGATACTTCCAATAAAGATGATACGCAAATCAATAATTCCATTTCTGAAATCTCATATCAAAACGATGAGCAAGACAATTGGACAGACGAAGTTATAAATACTGAAATATCAAATCACGATAACGAATTAGAAAACATTTATAAGCAAATTGCAGAACACGAAATTGAAGATGAAAACACTTTTAATCAACAAATAAAAGAAATAAATCCAAATGGATTTGTTCCGGAGTTTTCATCTGAAAACGACCAAGACACAATATTAAAAAACGCGCAATTAGCTCACGAAAATGAATTGCAAATTGCAGAAGATTCGCCATATGTAAGGGAAAATATAGAACAACAAGAAGAAACACCACTAGAATTATTAGCAGAAAACAATGAGTCAACACTCTTACAAAACTCAATCGATAATGATGATCAATATGAGTTTTCTACTTTTGCGGATGAAGCTCGTCGTCAAACTCAAATAGCAAAAAAAATACAAGAAGAACAAGAGTCTGAAATTCAAAAAACAAACAAAACTGAGGCACTTAATTTGCTATATGAAGGCACAGATTTTGTCGAAAATATTAAACAATTTCCAGACTCAAATAATAATTCAACATCTAATGCTATTGTCGAAGAACAAGAAGAACAACAAGAAAAGTTAAATCAAAATCAATTAACTAATGAATTAAGCGAAGAGCAAAAACGCGCAACAATAAAAATGTTTGAAGGAAGAAAAATAGTTAATGCAAGTTTTATCGATTCAGATTACAAACAAGCATTAAATGATCTATCAAAATATGCAGCAAACACATCTACATCTACTACACAAAATCAAATCAAAAATAGCGTGGAATACAAACCTCAAACTTACGCAACTATAAAAAAACAATTTGAGGAACAAGGTATATCGGTTAGAACTCATCAAAAGATAATAAAAGATAGACAAGAAAAAAATCATATTTTCACCAATAAAATCAAACTGGCTCGTTCATGGATAACTTTTGGAATAACTAGCTTAATTTTGGTTTTATCTATAATAATTTTAAAAACCACAAACATTGTTGATATGTCAATTAAAAATGCATTACCACTTTATTTACCAGCATTTGTAATACTTCTAGCATATCCAGCAATTTACACAATAATATATTGGTGTGATCCACAAAAACGAGTAGTCGCAAAATATGCTCCAAGAATTTCAATATTGAGTTCAATATTATTTTTTATACAAGCTTTGGTAATAATATATGCCATAAATCTACAAACAGGGTTTACTAGCTTTAATCAAAGCGGATACAATCATCTTGGTTGGCTAGTTCCTTGGTTGAGTTCGTTAGCAATTCTTATAAGTTCTATAACCTACTATATTTTATTTAAAAGCAAAAGATTTCATAGTTAAAAACATCCTCTTAAGAGGATGTTTTTTTGTATGCTTTTATTTGGCTAGTTGCCAATTCATCACAACGATTGTTTAGTTCATTGTCAGAATGCCCTTTTACTTTGATCCAATTAACAGACTTGTGACTTTTTACAAGGTTTATCAATCGAATCCATAAATCAATGTTTTTTACTTCTTTTTTATCACTAGATTTCCAGTTGTTTTTTTCCCAATTTTCAACCCAACCTAAGTTAAAGGCATTTACGACATAAGCTGAATCCGAATACACATTAATAATACAAGTTTTTTTTAATGCTTCAAATCCTTTAATAACAGCCAATAATTCCATTCTATTGTTTGTTGTGTCCAACACAACACCAGAAAATTCTTTTCTTATATTTTTATACACCAAAATACAACCCCAACCACCAATGCCAGGATTTCCAGAACATGCACCATCAGTATATAAATCAATTTTATTCATAAATATGTATTACTTGGCAGGGGTGGAAGGAATCGAACCCTCCTCTGGAGTTTTGGAGACTCTCATTCTACCGATGAACTACACCCCTAATTTGTTTAAGTTTAGCAAAAATAAGATATGTAGTCAAGCATTAATAATATAATAAATATTAAAGTTTATTTTAATAATAGTTCAGCAGCATTGTTATAAAAAAGATTATCAATATCATCATCAGAAAAACCAAAACTTAATAATTTTTCGTAAATCAAACAAAACTGCTTATAATTAGACAAATTTTGAGGCAAGTCAGAAGTTCCAAAAAAATCAGAGCCAATAGCCAAACCTTTTGTTGTCCCAAACAAATTAACAAAATATAAAATATTCTTTACGACATCATCAATTGTCGCTTTTTTTGATAAGGTTAAAAATTTACCAACAAAACAAAGTCCTACTAATCCTCCGCTTTCTGTGATTATTTTTAATTGATAATCTTTCAAATTCCTAAAATTTTGGCATACACCAAAAAAAGCGGCATGGGAGCAAATTAATGGAAGACTTGAAATTTTGGCAACATCCATAAAGCTTCTTTCATTCAAATGAGCTACATCAATAAAAATTTTATTACTTTCTAAAGTTTTAACAACTTTTTCACCAAAACTAGAAAGGCCTGACTGCTCAAGACAACCTCCTGCTAATTTGTTATCATAATTCCATGTCAAAGAACAATAGACTGGGTTAGAAATCAAAAGTTTAAATATATTTTTTGAATTTAAAAATCCTAAATTTTCATAAGATAAAAATAAATTAGAAGCAATCCCATAACTGTCAATTTTTTCTTTTAAATATAAAAAACTATTCATTTGATCAAACGCAACATTCTCATCATTAAATTCAGTAAATGAGGAACAAACTAAAGATGAAACGTTCTCGGAAACAAATGAATTGAATTTAGAAAATAATTTTTTAGTTTTTATAACATTAAGAAAATCATTATGTAAATCAAAAATTCTCATATAAAAGATATATGAAAGATTTAACAAAAATAAAACAAAAAAACTGGTTTAAGTGCAAACTATTTTGAAGCTAGCAAAATAAATCAGAAAAAAGAACTTTATAATTAATATAAAATTCTTTTTAAAAATTAGTTTCAAAAACAAAAAACTAATCAGTCTATTTTTTTAAGATGCATAATCAACACTTCTAACTTCACGAATAATGTTAACTTTAATTTGTCCAGGGTATTGCATTTCTGATTCAATTTTTCTTGCAATTTCCTTCGCTAAAACAATAATTCCATCATCATTAACAACCTCAGGTTTTACAGCAATTCTCACTTCACGCCCTGCTGAAATAGCATAAGATGAAGCAACACCATCAAATGAATTTGCTATCTCTTCTAGTTGTTTTAAGCGTTTTACATAGTTTTCCATTGACTCTTTACGAGCACCAGGCCTTGAAGAAGAAATTGCATCAGCAACCTGAACTAAAATTGCTTCAATTGAGCCAAACTCAACAGCTCCATGATGCGCTTCAATACAATTTACAACAAGATCACTTTCCTTATATTTTTTTGCGAGATCAACACCAATCGAAACATGAGTTCCTTCCATTTCAAAATCGACAGCCTTGCCAATATCGTGTAAGAGCCCGGCACGTTTTGCAAGAGCAACATCACAACCAAGTTCGCCAGCGAGAAGACCAGCAATGTATGAGGTTTCTAATGAGTGTTTAAGCGCATTTTGGCCATAACTTGTTCTATATTTTAGCCTTCCCAACAACTTAATAAGTTCCGGATGCAAACCATAAACACCAGCTTCAAAAGCGGCATTTTCACCTGTATCTTTGATAGTAAATTCAATTTCTTTTTTCACTTTTTCGACGACTTCTTCAATTCTAGCCGGGTGAATTCTACCATCATTAATTAATTTTTCAAGAGTTAATCGAGCAACCTCTCTACGAATTGGGTCAAAACAAGAAATAAAAATTGCTTCAGGAGTATCATCAACAATAAGTTCTGTTCCGGTAGCTGCTTCAATTGATGCAATATTTCGGCCTTCTCTACCAATTATTCGACCTTTCATCTCATCATTTGGCAAAGCAACTGTCGAAACAGTAACTTCGGCAGTATGATCAGTCGCACACTTTTGGATAGCTAAAGCAACAATATTTTTTGCTTCTTTTTCAGCATTGTCTCTGGCTTCCTGTTCAATTGCCCTAACCAGGGCGCCAGCCTCTTTTTTTGCATCCATTTCAATTGACTTTATCAATTGAGATTTCGCTTCTTCTTTAGTCATACCACCAATTTTTTCGAGCAGTTTATCAACCTGTAAATTCTTATTTAAAAGGTCCTCTTCTGCCTGTTTGAGCAATTTGTTTCTTTTTTCCAAATCACGTTTCTCTTCATCATTTATAGCAAATCTTTTATCAAGAACCTCTTCTCTCCTATCCAAATTTGCTTCTTTTTGTAATAATCTATTCTCATTTTTAGAAAGCTCGTTGCGTCGTTCAGCGAGTTCCCGATTGGCTTCGTTTGTAATACGAATAATTTCTTCCTTTGTTTCCAAAATAGACTCTTTTTTGTGTGTAATAGCATCTTGCTTGGCTTGCTCAATAATTTGATCAGCCTTTAATTTGGCGTTCCCGATTTTTGATTTTTGTACATATTTAAGGCCAAAAAAGCCCCCAACTCCGCCTAAAGCCAAAGCTACAACACCCACAATAACAAAATATACTGCGAGCATAGTATGCCCTCCTTTTTAATAAAAATTGTTGTCTAAATGAAACAGATAAACTGTTTATTAGTCAACTACAAATTCATTTTAGCAAACATAGAAACAAAAGTCAAACAAATTAACATTAACAAAATTTAGTGAAAAAAAACTTAAACTTTTGCACACTCTCTAATTCTATTTTCAATTTCTTCTAATATTTCTGGATGAAGTTTTAAAAATGCTTTTGCGTTTTCTTTGCCCTGCCCAATTTTTTCATCAGCATACGAGAACCATGCCCCACTTTTTTGGACAATATTATTATCAATAGCAACATCTAGAATACAGCCTTCTTTAGAAATACCCAATCCATAGATAATATCAAATTCAGCACTTTTAAAAGGAGGCGCTAATTTATTTTTAACTATTTTTGCGCGTGTTCTGTTTCCTACAGTATCACTTCCATCTTTAATTGCATCTGCTTTTCTTACATCAATTCTAATAGAAGAATAGAACTTTAAAGCTTTACCGCCAGGAGTTACTTCAGGTGAACCATACATAACTCCAACCTTCTCTCGAAGTTGGTTAATAAAAATGACACAAGTATTCGTTTTGTTAGTAATACCAGCAAGTTTTCTTAATGCTTGGCTCATAAGCCTAGCCTGTAATCCAACATGACTATCTCCCATTTCGCCATCAATTTCAGCTTTTGGGGTTAATGCAGCAACTGAATCAACAACAATAACATCAAATGCACCGCTACGAACCAATGTTTCAGCAATTTCCAGCCCTTGTTCGCCGGTATCAGGCTGGGAAACATAAAGATTTTCCAAATCCACTCCTAATCTACCAGCATAAGTAGGATCCAACGCATGTTCAGCATCAATAAACGCTGCTGTTCCGCCTAAACGTTGAGCTTCGGCAATTATGTGCAAAGAAACAGTAGTTTTTCCAGATGATTCTGGCCCAAATATTTCAATAATTCTACCTCTGGGAATTCCACCGATCCCAAGAGCCATATCCAAAGTTAAACAACCTGTTGGAATTACATCAATTTTTGTTTGAACATCATCTCCGAGTTTCATAATTGAACCTTTGCCATACATTTTTTCAATTTGTGAAACAACTTGTTCTAAAGCTTTTTCCTTATCTAAATTTGTAGAACCTTTTGTAATTTTTTCCATAAACACCTTCCTTTAATCATTTATAACACAATTCAAATAATATATCAAATATTTGAACGCATGTTCAAAAAATTTTTTTTGCCAACAACGCTAATCCTAAAAAAGATAATTGATCAGAAACCGACCTTTTACCCCCAATTAAATTATAATTCTTTGTATAAATTTGGTCAAACACCAAAACAGAAACAGAACAATTTGAAGACAAAAGCAAATTATCTTCATTATGAGAAACAGACACAAATACAATATCCGCATTTGTCATGTCTTTAATATGTTTTGCCAAAACGCCAGAATCATCGCTTCCATAACATTTAATTAAATCATCAAACAAGGCAGTGGTCTGTGAAAAAACGAGCAAATTGTCAATTTTTTCAGAATTAGAAAGCAAAGACGAAACGACAAATCCTCTTGTTCCTTGTTCAAGTATAGCAATACTCATATTTCTAACTTCGAGTAAATCACAAACTCTCTCCTGAGGCGTTTGTTCATTATCAGTATAAACATATGGCAAAAGAGTTCTTAACACATCAGCAAACACGAATTTGTTATTATCATTAATATCACAAGAAAAAACAATTTCATGATTAATCTCTTCCACATGAGGATTAATTAGGTTAAGATGCCTAATAAACTGAAGTTCATCTAAAACTTCGGAATATGAAATATCAGTCATTTTGAGAATTTTTTTCATTTTCACTTTTATCACTTTTAAGAATAGAACTGGACTTAACTATGTAATTAACGCAAGAAATAAGAGCCAAAAGAGTTCCTAAACAAACCAAAGATATACCAATATAAGAAATAAATTCAATGGTAGTATTACCAGCAAAAATAGTTTTTTCGCCATTTTTAAAAACCGAACACAAACCAACATAAAACAATAGAATTCCTACACCTGTATCTAACACCACCGACTTTAGTTTCCCAATTTTATCAGCAGCAATAACAGTTCCATTTTTTGCAGCAACTTGACGAACACCAGAAATAATTATGTCGCGAGATATAATAATAATTAAAGTTATAATAGAAAGCCATGTCCATGGTATTGCAAAGGAGAAAGTAACAAGGATCAATCCTGCTGTAGACAAAACCTTATCCGCGATCTGGTCAATAAATTTACCAAAATCGGTAATAAGATTATATTTTCTTGCAATAATGCCATCGACAGTATCAGAAAACGACCCTACGATATAAACAAACAAAGCTGCAAAATAACCAATACCCATAGGAATTGGTGCTAAAAACATGGCTACCATTACTGGCATACAACAAATTCTAAAAATAGAAATTTTATTAGGCAAATTCATATTCTTTCTCCTTCTAGGTCATAATCAACGACCTTATTAATTTTAATTTTATAAAATTCACCGGCCAAAACTGGTTCACGAGATGAAAAGAAAACACAAGTATCAATCTCTGGAGCCTGATATTGACTTCTTCCAAAATAGAGTTTTCTAACATTATCAAACCCTTCGCAAAGCACATCATAAGTATTACCAACATGTTTTTTCTTTGCTACTCTACGATGAATTTGTTTTTGCAACTTAACAAGTTTTACGAGTCTTCTACTTTTTACTACTTCATCGACTTGATTTGGCAAATCAAAAGCTTCAGTACCGGCTTCTCTAGAATAAGCAAAAAATCCAACATTCGATAATTTATTGTGTTTTATAAAATTATAGAGCAATTTAAAATCTTTTTTTGTTTCACCAGGAAACCCAACCATATAAGTAGTTCTAATTGAGATAAAATTAGGTTCATTCTTTAATTTTTTTATTAATGAAACAGTATACTCATAATTACATCTTCTATTCATTTTGTTTAAAATTGAAGTAGAAACATGCTGGAAAGGAACATCAACATAGTTGCAGACTTTTGGATTATTTGCAATTTCATTAATTAAATCATCTGACACCATCTCAGGATAACAGTACAATAATCTAATCCAAACTAACCCACTAATTTCGGATAATTTCTGCAACAACTCAACAAGTCTTGGCTTTCCATACAAATCAATTCCATATCTAGTTGTATCTTGAGCTACTAAAACAATTTCTCTAGCCCCATGAGCAACCAGCGAAGAAGCTTCTTCTACCAAACTCTCAATATCACGTGATCTATATCTGCCTCTAATATATGGAATAGTACAAAATGAACAAAAATTATTACAACCATCAGCGATTTTCAAGTATGCAAGATACGACGGAGTGGTCGTAACTCTATTTTTTACATAATCTAAACACATAGGAGAAGAGTTAACACGAATTTTTTTATTTTCGGATAAAAGAGAATCAACAATTTCTACAATATTTTTATACTCATTTATACCAATAAGCGCATCAACTTCTGGAAATTCATTACGCAAACTTTTAATATCATATTGAGGCAAACAACCCGAAACAATTAATTTTTTACAGGATCCTCTTTTTTTATATTCGGACATTTCAGCAATTGCATCTTCGGATTCATCTCTGGCAGACTTAATAAAACAACAAGTATTAATAACAATAATTTCTGCTTTTTGAGGATCATTAGTAAACTTATATCCAGCATTTTTTAAAAGAGTAAGCATGTTCTCGGTATCAACTCTATTTTTATCACAGCCAAGAGATACAACACCAATTAAAGGTTTCTTTTTTGAACTATCAATTTCGGAATCATTATCAGAATTTTTATTAACGACCTTTTTTCCTTTACGCAAATTTCTTTTGGATTCTTTTGTTGAGTTATTTTTTCTTTTTAAAGCTTGTTCAGAATTCTTTAACGAATTTGATGTTTTTATTTTCTTTTTATTATTCGTATTTGTTTTGCGTATCTTTTTTTCAATTTTATTAGATTCACCCACTTTCTTTTCTTCAGGAAAAGAAATATTTTCTGTAATAACTTTTTTAGGCCTACCCCTGCGTTTTGCATGAGTTTGATTTAAGTTGTTATTACTTTCTTCCAACAATTCACCATCATTTGTCCTTTTAACCATATTAATCTATATCCCCCGAAATTTCTCTATATTGATCCATTGTAATATAAACATTACGCTTTTTACTACCATTTTGAGGTGAAATATATCCCTTAACTTCCATTTGATCCACCAGCCTAGCGGCTCTAGCAAAACCTACACCAAATCTTCTTTGAATCATAGTAGTAGAAGCCGTTCCGGTTTCAATAAATAATCTAAGTGCAGGATAAAAAAACTCATCAACCGAATCACTTCCACCAGAAGTTTGTATTGAGTCATTATTTTCTTCTGGTGCAGACATAATTTGTTTTTCAACTTCTTCATCAAAATAAGAAGAATTATGTTCTTTAAGAAAATTCACAATAGATTTAACCTCATCCAAGGTTGCAAAAGCAGCTTGCAATCGAATAGGCTGAGGAGCGCCCTGTGGAGAAAACAGCATATCACCCTTTCCAATAAGTTTCTCGGCTCCGCCCTCATCGAGAATAGTTTTTGAATCAATAACACTAGTAAGAGAAAATGCAACACGAGTAGGTAGATTAGCTTTTATAGTACCAGTAACAACCTGGACAGTAGGCCTTTGCGTAGCAATTACTAAATGAATTCCACAGGCCCTTCCAAGTTGAGCTATTCTTTGAATATGACGTTCCACTTCTTTTTGACCAATCATCATCAAATCAGCTAACTCATCAATAACTATAACAATATAAGGAATTTTTTGTTCTTGACCAGAAGCAACCTCTGGGCACTTGTTAAATGATTCAATATCGTTAACTAAATGTTGATTAAACATTCTATAACGTCTATCCATTTCTTTTGTTGCCCAAGAAAGAGCATTAATTGCCTTGTCACATTCCGTAACTACATTTGGTAACATCATATGAGGCATGCCATTATAAACAATAAATTCAACACGTTTTGGGTCTATCATAATAAATCGAAGTTGATCAGGAGAAGACTTAAACATAAGAGAAAGTATCAAATTATGTAAAAACACACTTTTTCCACTACCTGTAGATCCAGCAACAAGAAGATGCACCATTTTTGCCATCGACCTAACAACATATTCCCCAGAAATATTTTTACCAATAGCAACAGGCAATGCTCCTGATGCAGACTGAAACTCGCGGCTCATTACCATATCTCTCAAACCAACGGTACAAGGTGTATCATTAGGAATTTCAACACCAACAGCATTTTTTCCAGGAATAGGCAATTCTAACCTAATCCCATTTTTACTCATTAGCGTCATGGCAATATTAGATTCATAATTGGAAATTTTTCTTACAGGTATGCCAGCAGGAATTTGTAATTCATAACGAGTAACAGATGGTCCTCTTACTACATTTGAAACTTTTGCATTAATTCTAAAACTTTCGAGAGTTTCTTCTAGTATTCTACTTTTCTCTTTTGTGTCACCACCATATTTTGCTGGATCATCAGACAAAGTCGTCAACAATCTAGGATCCGGAGCTACGTATTTAGAATCAACTCTCTGACCACTTGCAGCATTAAAAGAAGGTTTTGGCGAATCAATTAAAGATTCTTTAATAGTGGGCTCTGTTTTCGCTAAAAATTGAGGTTTTGGAGCAACGACAGAAGCATTAATTCCATATTTTTTTTGCTCGGTCAAAGAATCAATATTTTTATTCTCATCTTCAACTAAATCAGAAAGTTGAGGTCTAAAACCGGTTCTATCTGGAGATTTTCTTGGTGATAAATCTTTTCCTCGTACTCCAACTCTCCTTCTTTCAACAGAATTAATGCTATCAACATCATTTTCAAAATTAGATTTAAATCTAAAATCTGTCAAACTAGCATTAGATTCAGACTTTAAGTCATTAATATTAAAACGAGAATCATCAGGCTTATTCCTATTAATTGGGCTTGTTATATCTCTACTAAAATTTATATTTCTCTTAATTTCGTTATCAAAGTTTTCAACCCTGTTTGTGTTAACGCTATTTATAATATCATTGAATTGTGTTTCGACATTTTCATTTTTAAACTCAAGCTCAGGCTTGTGCATATCTGTTTGAGAAATATTAGATCTAAAAAAAGCATCAACAGGTTCATTTGAATCAATAATTTTATCCTTTTCACTACGTTCTTGCATAAGTTTCCTATTGCGCTCAAGAACCATTTCACGATTAATTTCTCTACGATTTAAAAAGTCTGGCAATATGGGTGTAGTAATATATTCTCGTTTACTAGAAAATATATTTGGATCGTATTTAGAAGGATAAAGTTCTTCATCTGCAGGGGTAGCATTTTTTGTTGGTATATCTTCTTTTTTACCAAATAATAGATCTCTCGCAGATATTCCACCATTATTTATCGTTTCTTGTGTTTGCACTTTATTATTAATTTCATCACTACCATAAATAATATCACTACCAATAGATTGGCTTGTATCAAAATTACTTTTGTTCTCAACACCAGTCAACCGGTTAGAAAAGTATTCGGCTCCTCTTTCATTTGATTGTAAAGAACTATATCGAGCAAAATCTTCCTTTTCAAATTTTTTTGGCACTATTTTTTTTGCTCTAGTATCATAGTCATAAAACATGTTCGATAAATTTATATAAGAATTTGTACTTTGTTCATCAATTGTCCTAACATCTCTAAATCGACTTTGTTTGGGCGATTTTTTCTTTGCAAAGAATAAATAGTCAACACTCAAACCAACAAAAATCACCAATAATATTGAAAAGAAAATACAGGTTCCAACAATGCCCATTAAACAAACCAAAGGGTAAATAATAATAGAAAAAATAACTCCCCCAATTGTAATTTTAGGCGTTGAATAGAAACAATTTGACAAATACGAACCAAACTCTTCAATTTTTGCATTTTTTAGTTCGGCAGAGCCAATAGCCGTATGCAATAAACAAACTAAAAAAATGAAATTAAGTATCAAATACATAAAATATTTTTTTTGTAAGTAATATTTTGAAGATAAAAATATTCCAACACCAAACAGACCCAAAATAAGAAATAACGGATAAGACGAAACACCAAACACTCCCATAAAAAAATCAGAAAAAGCGCCAAGTGGAAAGCACAACAAAACAAACAGCAATCCAGACACAATAGAAAACGAAAGGCCAATAATTTCAGTCCTTCGTTTGTCCCTTCTTTGTTTAATTTTTCTATCTTTATATAACCCCATCAAATCTCCATATTTCAACTAAAACAATTTTTGACAGAACAAAAATATTTTAGCCACACACTTACAAAAATAGACTATCACTTTTTAAATAATAAAGCAAATAAAAAAGTAAAGATTAATTTATTTAAATAAATTTTCTAATCTTTTATTTAAAAGATCCACATCTACATTATCGCCAACAAAAGACAAAAAAGGCAAACAGTTTTTTAATGACAAAAAAACAGCATTACACTTAGATAAATTTATTTTTTGAATATTCTCAAGCTCATTATCAAGCTCAAACACTTTTCCATATTCGGCTAAATGCCTTGCAGAAATGCGTGTCAACATATTGGCGGAACTTCCTGAAAAGGCATAGTTTGTCAAATAACAATTTTTATTACTTGAAAATATATCAGCATCGATTTTCATTTTATTAAGCACATCAATCACCAAATCAAAACATTCAAAAAAGGATTCTTTGTCAAACACTAATGTGACAAAAAAAAGCCCGCTTTTAATAAATGTTCTTACGTTGCAGTCAATATAATATGCAGATTTATTATTCAAAAAAGCAGATTTTAATTTTTCAGTAATTATATTCGCCAAAATTCTGTAATGATGCTTATTGTATTTCTCAAAATCTTTTAAATAAAAGCCTAAGCAAACTCTGGACTGATTTAATTTTTTATTTACAATAGAAATTCTCTTATCAATTTTATCGGGTTTTATATTATTAACATTAAAGGATTTCCCATCAATAAGCAATAATTCATTATAAAAATTTTTGAATACTGATTCATACAAAGAATCAACATCAACATTTCCAGACACAGAAATAATTATATTATCGGGCGAAAGCATAGATTTCCAAAATTCTATAATATCAGTTCTGGTAATTTTTAAAAGAACAGATTTTCGTCCCAAAATGTTATTATCTAGTCCAGAATTAGCAAAAGATACCGCTCTTAATTTATCATAACACAGTAAATTATGATTTTTAGATTGATTTTTAATCTCTTGGATTTGACTCTGAGCTAGGTCTTTTAGTTTGGATTCATCAAATAACGAATGAAAAACTATTTGACTCAAGAAATTAATCATGTCGTTAGCACTACTAGCTATTGTTTTAATTGAAATTTCTAAAGAATCAGGAAAAATATCACAAGAAAAAGATCCTCCCAATTTCTTTATATAAGAATTTAAATCTTCACAAGATTTATATTTTTCTGTGCCAAGAGTAAGCGCATTTTTTATTAAATATGTAAACCCCTCTTCCTTTTTCCTTTCTTGAGCCACACCTCCGCTAATATGGAATAATATAGATGTTGCCTGAGTTTCGGATTTATTTATAATAAGTCTTAATCCATTGGGATAACTTCTAAAAATATGTTTCATACACCCACCCCAAATCTAAAATATTAAGAGTATAATAACACAAAAATAAACTAAACACAAACAAATAATATTACATAAATCACACAATTAATATGGTGCTATGATAGACATAGCACCACAAATTAATATATAAAATACCAAAAATGGAAAAATAAGTTGCAAAAATCCGCAATAATAATTATTATTATTATATGAAAAAATTGAACTATTTTGATGAAAGAAGTCAGAAATGCACCTTAAAATTGCGTGAAATATTAAGAACTTCACTACCTGAATTTTGCGATGACTTTTTTATTGGAATTGAAAACCAAACATCACCACTAACCCGCTTAAATTACGCAAGAGATTTAGTCATTTTTTTTGAGTGGCTCAAATCCTACACTTCAATTGTAAACGGAAAAGAAATAAAAGATTTAACAATAGATGACTTAAAAAAAATAACTTCAAATCATATAGATAGGTTTTTGAGTTACTTATCCACCTATGAACAAAATGGCAAAATATTAACAAATGGAGAACGTGGTAAATCAAGAAAACTTTCTACTATTAGAACGTTCTTTAAATATTTTTTTAACAGAAATTATCTTGATGGCAACGTTGCCAGCAAAGTGGATATGCCAAAGATACACGAAAAAGGAATAATCAGGTTAGAAGTAGACGAAGTTGCGCGACTTCTCGATGAAGCAGAACTGGGAACAAATTTAACAAAAATGCAACAAGGATTTCATGAACACACAAAATTAAGAGATGTTGCAATTTTAACTCTATTACTTGGAACAGGAATTCGTGTATCAGAATGTGTAGGCCTTAATGTTAGCGACATAGATTTCTCAATCAATGCAATAAAAATAACGCGTAAAGGTGGAAACCAAGTTGTACTTTATTTTTCAGAAGAAATAGAACGCGCTTTAAAAGAATATTTGACAGAACGTCTTGAAAACAAAGTCGCAAATAAAAACAACGAAGAAGCTCTTTTTTTATCTCTACAAAACAAACGCATGACCCCAAGAGCAATACAAATATTGGTAAAAAAATATGCGCAAATTATTACTCCCCTAAAAAAAATTACTCCACATAAGTTAAGAAGCACTTATGGTACGGCTTTATATCACGAGACCCAAGATATTTATATTGTTGCAGATGTGCTTGGCCATAAAGATATAAATACAACAAAAAAACATTATG
The DNA here is from genome assembly GCA_944332395.1 of uncultured Clostridia bacterium. Taxonomy (GTDB): domain Bacteria; phylum Bacillota; class Clostridia; order Christensenellales; family UBA1242; genus CALVJV01. Next base: position 32,940 of record CALVJV010000003.1, read on the forward strand.
CAGCCGTATCAGATGATATAAGACGAAGCGCTGCCGGAAAAGTAAAATTAAGAGATTATAATTAAAGGAGAAAATAATGAAACCAAAAAAAGGTGAACCTTGTATTTTATATAATAGAAAATGCATTGAATGTAATGAGTGTGAAATGTGTGATCTCGATCCAACTAAAAAATGCAATAATTGTGGTGAATGCCTTGAATATCCTGAAACCGATGAAAAAGGATATGCCGTAATAAAAGCAAAAATTTCAAAAACAAACAATATGTCGCTTGATGAATTATTAAAAGCTTATGGTCTAGATTCTATAGATGACGAATAAAAGCATATTGACTTTATAAAGAATAGATGTTATAATTTAAGTATGGAATTTAACTATTCATACATAAAGAAATTAAAATTTTTAAAAAAATTTGCAACAACATCAAATGAAGCATTTAATGGCAGTCTAAAGTTATTATATCAAATTAATGAAAACGATTCAGATAAAAGCAATAATCTTCACAATAATAACAGAAAAAGTTATACATATGAAGGAGCTCAAACAAAAATGCAAAACTGGTTTAATTGCGCTGCCACTGCATTGTTTGGAGTAACACCTTATAGTAAAAACATAGACTTCTTTAGTCAAGAACTTGTATCACTATATTTATTAGATAGTAGTTTTAGCATATACGATACTGATGCTAAAAATTTCCCAATATTAATTAGAACATTATTAGAAAAATTAGCTTCAGAATGCGGACTAGAATTAACTAGACTAGAATATAATCGATATATGCCTTGTCCAACAAACAAAAACGAATGGAATATAGCTTTATATTGCGATTACAGTAATAAAGATTACCATTTTTTAAGACAATTACCAGATGGAAGGTGGCTTTCAAAGATCGGCTGGACAAATACATACACAATAGAAAATTCTCTACCCAAAATTTTTAACGAATATGTCTTTTTAGACGTATATTGTGTGACGCCAACAAAATCATCATCAAAATCAGAACAGTCCTCTATTAATATTGACGAAGGCCGTTCTGCAGAGTTATAAATATTGAACAAATGTTTGACTAATTGTTTAAAATAGAATATAATCAAGATTGGAGAGAAAAAATGAAATACAATCAAAAACGCGAACAGATCTATGATTATATTAAAAACTATCAAACAACAAATGGATTCCCACCAACAATCAGGGAAATAGCAAAAGCTGTAAAAATTTCATCAACAGCAACAGTGGCATATAATGTGGACTGTTTGTGTAAAAGCGGACGAATAACAAAATCAAACAACAAAAACCGTTCGCTCGTAATTACAGAATTTTCAAAAGAAGAAGAAACAACATCAATACCACTTATAGGAAAAATTGCGGCAGGAATTCCTATTACAGCAGTTGAATATATAGAAGACACATATGTATTGCCCAAAAATCTTTTTTATGGAGACAATCTATTTATGCTAACAGTCTCGGGCGATAGTATGATAAATGCAGGAATTTTTTCAGGAGATAAAATAATAGTAAGGCAACAAAACAATGCCGAACGTGGAGAAATCGTTGTCGCTTTAATTGACGATGAAGCAACTGTTAAACGCTATTATCCAGAACGTGGTTATGTCCGATTACAACCAGAAAACCCAAATATGGAACCAATAATAGTTCCTTCTGTCAGAATATTAGGAAAAGTTATAGGTTCAATACGTAAATTTAATTAAATTCCATTATGATACACATTTTGAACATCATCTAGTTCTTCAAGCATATCAACCAATCGTTCAGTTTTAGCTCTTAAATCCTCATTCAGTTCAATCGAATTTGTTGGCAAATATTGTAAACCACTCTCAACAACATTTGCTGACAATTTTTTATCTAACAAAAACTTCTCAAAATTAGTTAAAACCTTATGATAAGCATTAATTTCGCAAGTTAAAATGTACAAACCATCATCATATGCAATATCTTCAATTTCTGCATCTGAATTTTCCAAACTAAACTCAAGAGCCAACTCTAATGCCTGATCAATTGAGTCAAAAGATTTCTCATCAAAAACAATTACACCTTTTTGATTAAACATATACATGACGCTGCCTGATGTTCCCAAACTTCCACCGCATTTATCAAATGCGTGTCTAACATCACCAGCCGTCCTATTTTTATTATCAGTTAAACACTGAACAATAAAGGCAACTCCACCAGGGCCATATCCTTCATAAAGCATTTCAATATAATTAACATCAGACAACTCACCACTTGCTTTTTTGATAGACCTAGTAATGTTGTCATTAGGCATATTTGCCTGTTTTGCTTTTTGAACAATATCATATAGCTTTGAATTGGTATTAATATCAGCGCCACCCATTTTTACAGCAACAGCAATTTCCCTACCAATTTTGGTAAATATTTTCCCTTTAATTGCATCCATCTTGGCTTTTGTATTTTTTATATTATTCCACTTACTATGTCCAGACATAAAAACTCCTTAACAAAATTCATAATACCACTATAAAAAAAATAAGTCTAACGATTAAAGACCAAAATGAGAAAAATAATACATAAAGACTCCAGCGGCAACCGAAACATTTAAACTCTCAATAGCACCAGACATTGGTAAAGAAATTTTTTTACCAATATTTTTAAACTCGGTAGAAACACCATTTGCTTCATTTCCCAAAACGAGTCCAAATGAAACTGGAAAATTCTTAATATCAAATACACTATCGCCTTCAGCTGTAGCAACATAAAAAAAATGCGATTGCGCAATATTAACAACTTCATCACTAGACATAAAATACAGGTTTACAAAAAATATTCCAGATGAAGAACTTCGAACAACCTTGGGGTTGAACGGATCAACACAATCGACCAAAATAATATTTTCAAAACCAGTTGCCACAGCTGTCCTAATTATCGTCCCTAAATTTCCGGGGTCCTGAATTCTATCCAAAATCAAGAATGGTTTTCCAGCAAAAAATGGCTTAGTTTTTGGAATATAAGCAACAGCTAAAACACCTTGCGAACTTACAGTATTTGACACCAAATCAAATATGGCATCTGAAAGTATTGTTATGTCACACATAGCACCTTTAATTTTCGGTAAAATCAAATCTTTTTGAGACTCGGCAACAAAAATTTCACTAAGACAATATTTAAAATTAATAGCTTCTTTAACCATATGAAACCCTTCAATTAAAAACAATCCAGTTTCTTTTCTACCTTTTTTTGATGCAAGAGAAATTAACATTTTAACTTTTTTATTCGTTTTACTAGAAATAAGCATTATACCTCCAAAAAAAGACGACCAGTGGTCGTCTCTAAATTATTTATTTAATGCTTTTTTTGCAATATCCGTCAACTTTGCAAAATTCTCCTTGTCGTTAACAGCCATATCAGCTAAAACCTTTCTATTAAGCGAAACACCAGCAAGACTCAACCCATGCATAAAATTACTATAACTTAAATCATGTGCTCGAGTTCCAGCATTAATTCTAGCAATCCACAATTTTCTAAAATCTCTTTTTTTGTTCTTTCGACCAATATAAGCATATTGTCCGCTTTTCATCACAGATTCGCGTGCAACACGATACAACGTGCTACGAGAACCTCTAAAGCCTTTAGCCATTTTAATAATTTTAACTTTCTTTTTATGTGCATTGACACCACGTTTAATTCTCATATCCAACGATCCTCCTAGTTATTGCCAATTAATTTTTTAATTGTCTTTTCTTCACCCTTTGAAACATAGGCTGACTTGCGAAGTTCTCTTTTTCTTCCAGTTTCCTTATCTGTCAAGAGGTGGCGTTTGTTCTGTTTCGAACGCTTTACTTTGCCAGATGGCGTTAATTTAAATCTTTTTTTAGCAGTACTGCTATTTTTTTGTTTTGGCATAATAAGTCCCTTCCTTTATTTTTTATTTGACTTAGGAGCAATAATAACAGAAATGCTACGCCCCTCAATTCCAATTGGTTTTTCTTTTTGACCAAACTCCTCAAGAAGTTTGGCAAAATTCTCTATAATTTCGACGCCTTTTTCAGAATAAGCGGTTTGCCTACCCCTCATAAGTATTGACAACTTAACTTTATTTCCGCTTTTCAAAAATTTAATTGCATTTTTCGCTTTAAATTCAATATCATGCTCCCCAATGGCAAAATTTCTACTATTTTTACCCTGAAGCCTAATTTCCTTTACTTCTACAATTTTTTGATTTTTCTTGGCTTCTTTTTCTTTTTTATTTAATTCAAACTTAAACTTTCCATAATCCATTATTTTGCAAACTGGAGGAACAGCATTTGGCGAAATTTTCACTAAATCAAAACCCAACTCTTCGGCTTTCTTATTAGCTTCAACAGAACTCATAATTCCTAATTGGGTTCCGTCATAATTAATTACCCTAACTTCTTTATCCCTAATTTGATTGTTAATTTGATGTTCGATTTTAATAATGGTATCCTCCTTAAAAAAGTTAAAAGCGGACAATCACAAGATCACCCGCTAATACAAAACTAAAATAGTAATATATTAAAACAGAACCGAGCAAAATTTCCATTCACAGGGTGAGAAGTGATCTTCTACTTTAAACAACAGACATATTATCATAGGCTAATAGATATGTCAAGCAAAAAATAAAATTTATTTAAAATTTATCCGTTAAATTAATATCCTTATTTTCATTCAACTTAATTACCCCATTAGTAAATTGTTGAACAGACACTCCGAAAATTTGTGCACCGTTTCTTACTCTAACAGCAACCGAATTTGATTCAACTTCTTTTTTGCCAACGACTAAAACATAAGGAACTTTTAAAAGCGTATAATGTTTAATTTTATTATTCATATTGGAATCAGACAAATCCACTTCAACACGCAACCCTAACTTTTTAAAATGCTCTTTTAGCTTCACAGCATATTCAGCAAATTCAGCACCAACAGGCACTATTGCAATCTGAGTTGGAGAAATCCAAAATGGAAAATTCCCAGAAAAGTGTTCAATTAAAATACCAATAAATCTTTCGAGGGATCCATAAATAACCCTATGAACAACAACAGGAGTTTTTCTTTCTCCATCTTTATCAGTATAAGTCAGGTCAAATCTAGATGGCAATTGCATATCGAGTTGAAAAGTTCCCGTCTGCCAATTTCTCCCAATAGCATCTTTCATCCATAAATCAATTTTAGGTCCATAGAATGCACCACCGCCCTCATCTACTTTATAACCATTTTTACCAAATCTTCTAGTTAAAATATCGTGCAAAATATTCTCTGCTTTGTCCCAAGTTTCTTTCTCCCCCAAATACTTTTCTGGTCTAGTCGATAAAACAGGAGTAAACTTAATATCAAACACTTTATAAAATCTCTCGGCTAAATCGAAAAGATGCTCATACTCATCTTGAATTTGATCAAACGAAATAAAATTATGGGAATCATCTTGATGAAAACAGCGCACTCTAAAAAGCCCATGCAAGGTTCCTGATTTTTCATTTCTATGCAATGTATCACAATCTGAAATACGCATAGGCAAATCTCTATAAGACCTAACTTTGCTTTTAAAAATAAGCATGGCATTAGGACAGTTCATTGGTTTTAAAGCAAATTGAACATCTGGTTGATCTTTCTCGATTAAGAACATATCGTCTTTATAATGATCCCAATGCCCACTAGTTTGCCAAAGAGTGCTGTTATTAATTAATGGAGAAGAACACTCATAGTAATTATATTCATCATGGACTTGACGCCAAAAATCTATTAAAGTATTAAAAAGTTTTAAACCTCTTGGCAAAAAATATGGACAACCAGGACTAGTTTCATGCATAAAGAAAAGCTCTTGTTGCAAACCCAATTTTCTATGATCTCGCTTTTCGGCTTCCTCTAGGGCAACAAAATAATCCTCCATTTTTTGTTTGGAATCAAAAGCAACACCATAAATTCTGGTTAGCATTTTATTTTTCTCATCACCATGCCAATAAGCTCCAGCAATTTTGGTCAATTTAAAGGCCTTAACTAAACCAGTTGAACGCAAATGTGGTCCCCTGCAAATATCATACCATTCACCTTGAGTATAAATAGTGATTTTTTCGCCTTTAGGAATTGCTTCAATCAGCTCAATTTTGTATGGCTCTTGATTTTCTTTCGCCATTTTAATAGCCTGCGATCTAGACACTTCTTTTCTTTCAATTTTAAAATTTGCCTTAACAATTTTACGCATTTCTAGTTCAATTTTTTCTAAATCGGCCGCACTAATCTGTGTTTTAAAATCAATATCGTAAAAAAAGCCATCAGCCGTAGCTGGACCAATAGTTAATCTTGCCGTTGGATAAATAGTCTGAACAGCGTGAGCCAAAATATGCGCAGCAGTATGTCTGAGAATCGCCTGACCTTCCTCGCTATTAAGATAAACAAATTCTAGTTCAGCATCTTCTTCAATTGGCAAAAACATATCAATTAATTTACCCTCTATTTTAATGGCGACAACATTTTTTTCGTCAGAGCCCAATAATTGTTTTGCAATATCGTGACCTGACACGCCTTCATCAAAATCATACTTTTTATCATCTACAATAATTTCCATATAAAACACTCCTTAAAAAAATCCCTGACAAAGTATAATACTCTGTCAGGGACGAATTAAACATTCGCGGTTCCACCCTGCTTGCCCTAATCCAAGGGCCACTCAAAGTGTTTATTGAGGTTAAACACAAAACCTTGTCACAAGTGGTGGTATTTAATTGTTTAATATCAAGGGCTTACAGCCAAAGACCCCATTCTCTAAAGATACGACAACAACAAACATGTCCTCTTGTACAACTATGTAATTTGATGATACAACAAAATAAAAATGCTGTCAATCTTTTTTTAAAAAATTTTAAACAAGATCAAGTTTCTGTTTTATTCTATCTTCAAAAATAGGACTAAGACACTCTAATTGATTAGAGCACACCACAATAGTTTTTGGCAATAATGTGATCAACTGATGAATAAGCGAAGAAAGCATATTGCTATCATTCTGAAAGAAAAACTGAACCTCATTTCTTGCGTTAAAAATCATTGCACCAGTATTGACAATTTTAACATAAACCTCATCGCATTCAACCGGACTAGATTTTAGCAAAAATTTCATCATTTCAATCAGGCCTTTATTGGGGGCGAGCTGAATAACATTATCAATAACAAGTTGAACAATTTCAGCCCATCTATCAACCAACAATGGCAACCTAAAATTAAAAAATGAATCCAAATAAAGTTCATTTGCCAAACAAAGATTATCATACACATATTTTTTGTCGGTATCTTTATCAAACACCGCTAAAGCCGAATAAAAAGCAGATTTCGAAACCTCATCAAGAAATGGAATCTTTAAATTTTCTGTAAAATATCTATACTTATACTCCACAGAAAAATACTCAACTATTTCATCTTTAATTCTAGATCTAATGAACTCAGTGAATTTATCATTTACTGCAATAGAAAGCTTTTCACGACCATTTACAAGTTCATGAACATACAAACCTTTACAATTAGAAACTTCATTGATTATATTTTTGGTCAAATTTCTCATTGAACAGAAATTAGAAAATTGATCAGAGATAGTTACTTCAAACATTAGTCAACTCCTTTGGCATCCCTAGTAGTCTATTCGTAAGCAATATATTCTATTCAAAGAAGTTGAAAAAATCTACAAAACAAGAAATTTTCGACTAAAATCGACTTAAAATAAGCATATTATGTCACACATAATACCAATATAAAATGCTTAAATTCTAAACTCACCTTGTCCAAAGCCATCAAAAGAAGTAGATCCAAAATTTTCTTTTTCTTTAATATCTTCATTTATTCCAATTTTTGTTTTTGCCTCAGCAAAAAGCTCTATTAATTCATCACGATCAATTAATTTTACATCAGTTTCTCTAGCTAGAACCTCTGCAGCCTGAGTAAAGTTTGAATTTGTAACCACCCAAGCTTCGTTTGCCTTATAATGTATTTTTGCAGCATTAATCTCTTGAACAGACTTTGCTCCAACACTTTTGTTATAGCGTTTTGCCTGGACAACAATCAAACTATTATTATCATCTGATAAAATTAAATCAGCCCCATAATCCCTCGATTTTTTTGTTACATCAACCTTATATCCTAAGTAAAAAAATATTGCTCTTAATAATTCTTCAAACTCATATCCTTCCATTATGTCGATTTTGGTTATATCAGTTTTCATGATAAGAAACTTCCCTTTTTTGTCAGAATTTAGAAATTTTCTTTTTTTATCAAATTTATATGAAAACCAAAACAAACCAAACACCAATAAAATTGGCAATAAAATTACAAATAGAATAATAGAAAAGATTCGCCTAAATGCTGAAATTTTTTTTAATTTTCTATTTTGATTATCCATTTATAACCCCACAAAAATAAAAGTTATTTATCTTTTGGCTCATCATTATCAATTTCGTCACAATTAGATTCTAAACTAGTTTTATTTTTCTTTAATTCTTTTTTTTGGTTTAGTTTCTGTTTTAATTTAAAATAAAAATTATCCCAAAATTTCCCTAATGGCGGCAAAGCCAAAAGAGCAACAGCACACCAAATTCCCCCTAGTGCAATACCCGCAACTGTATCGGTCAAATAATGAACGCCCAAATACATCCTATCAATTATCATAACCAATACAAAAACTGAAATAGCTATCGAATAAAAGATTCTACCCTTCTTTTTAAATGATGCAAAAACAATATAAAACAAAAAGATAGCAATTACTATTGTTGCAGTCAAATGGCCACTTGGCATCGAAAAGCCAGATTCTCCACCAATATTTGCAATATCAAAATTTGATACAAAAGGTCTTGGTCTTTGAATAATATTTTTTAAAAGCCAACATGAAAAATATGCAAGTCCTTCTGTTATTAAAAAAGCCACTCCAACTTTTTTGTTATATAAAAAGAAGAACATCAAAAAAAAGACCAAAACAGCCCAAACGGAGCCTAAATATGCATAAACATTAAAAAAAGCGTCCCAAAAATCGCTTCTAATAGACTGAAGGCTTTTTATAATATTAACTTCGAAACCCACAAAATCTCTCCTTTTTGTTTATTATAACATCAAAACACTAAAGCTATCAACTTTTTAATTTAAATTTTTATTGACTAAATTTTTAGTCCATGATAACATAAAATCATGAGTAAATTTAAAGTTATAGCAATAGATGGAACAGCAGCTTCGGGAAAAGGCACTCTAGCAAAGGCATTAGCAAAAAAATTAGGTTATTTGCACCTTGACACTGGTTCAATATATAGAGCAGCAACAGTTCATATAATTAAGCAAGGTATTAATCCATACGATGAAGAAGCCGTTGTCTCATCAGTTAAAAGCGCAATAATAGAAGCAAAACCATCTAATAACGAAACAGAAATATATTTAAATGGTGAAAATTTATCTCGATCAAACCAATTAAGAACTAGTAAAATAAGCAATACAGTTCCAATAATTTCAAAATACACCCAATTACGGGAACAAGTAAGAAAAATTCAAAAAAGCATAGCAAACACAAATAATGTCGTTATGGAAGGACGAGACGTAACCACTGTTGTATTTCCAGATGCATTTGTAAAATTTTTTATAACAGCATCATTAGATATAAGATCAGAAAGGCGAATGAAAGATCTCCAAAAGAGTGGCGAAGATATTACATTTGAAGCAGTAAAAAATTCAATCAAAAAAAGAGATTACGATGACGAACACAGAGACCATAGTCCCCTAGTTTGTCCAAAAGATGCCATAATAATAGATAACGGCAAAAACACAATAGAAGAATCTGTAACACAAATGCTAGTAACCATTAAAGCAAAATTAGATTCTAATAATCTAACTAAATGAGTTTTTTACTAAGCAACCATTATTTAGCACCAAAACTAAATCACATGCTTTAATAATTTGATCATCGTGTGTTGCAATGATAATTGTCTTCGATTTTTTTAATTTAAGAAAACTTTTTATCATATCACTTTTTATATCATCGTTTAAATTAGAAGTTGGCTCATCTAACAACAATATTTTTGAATTTTTAATAAACGCGCGAGCCAAAGCAAGTCTTTGTTTTTCACCATCAGAAAAAGCTGAATTAGATTCTAAAATTTCCGTATCATATCCTTTAGGCCTAATGCTTATTTCATGGTGAATATTAGCAAGCATACAGGCATTAACTATTTGTTCAAATTGAGCTTTTGGGTTTGCTCTTAGCAAATTATCTTTAATTGTCCCTGAAAACAAATAAGGTTTAGCAGGAACAAAGGCAATATTTTTAGTTTGTGAATTAAGAGATAATTTTGTAAGTGCCTTATCATCAATTAAAATTTCCCCTTTATATGGAGAAACTTGTCCAGAAAGCAACAATAATAAGGTTGTCTTTCCAGAACCACTATCTCCAGTAATAGCAACCATTTGATTTGGTTCAATAACAGCATTAATATTTTTTAAAATTTTCTTTTTAGGATTATAACTAAACGATAAATTCTTAATTTCAATTTTCCCTTTGGCACTATGTAAGTTAATCTCACCAAACTCTTGATGTAAAAATTTCCTATTGCCATTAATAATTTCAGAAATTCTCCCACTTGCAAGATTAACCTCAGCAAATTTACTTTTTAAGTTAAGAAGATCAATCAAAAAGCTTGATGTATGAGTTCTATAAATATATACAACAAAAAATGTAGAAACAAGAAGTTTTTGTTCTTTAATCAACATAGCCGAAAGAAATACGAATCCAAAAGATAAGAACCATTTTAAAATATTAATAGATTCGGAAATCCAATTTAATTTTTGACTTTCATCAATTTTTATATTTTTAAATTTGGTCAATTCTTTTTCAGCTTTTTTTAAAGAGAACTCAGAATTTCCTAAATTTTTTAATTCATGCATTCCCAAAACCAATTCATTTGTCACGCTATCTGCTTTTTCGGTTTGACCATAAATTCTTTCCTTTCCCCTTCTCCATACTCTAACTCTAAAAAAATCTAAAAAAAACAACAAAAAAATTTCTAACACTGAAAACAATCCCAACCAAACATTGGCAAATAAAATAAAAACTACAAATGCAATATGTGAAAAAATATTAGCCAACGAAGCAAAAATATCAGAAATTCCAACAGCTAAAATATTCGCATCGTGAGAAATGCGCGTAGTAAATGCACCACTTCCATTTTGAGCCAACACCCTAAATTTAATTTTTGATAATGTGTTTAAAATGTCAAGTTTTATTTTGTTTTCAATGTTAGTAGACAAAACAATCGTAATATACTTTAAAAGAAAATTTAATATTGTCACTAACACTCCAACGCCAAAGAGCCAACCAGCAAAATACAAAGCCCTATCATTATGCGAAATAACGCCAAGCATATTTCCTTCTAAAATAGGCAAGACAAGAGGGACAACAGAACACAAAACCGAAAAAATTAAACTTGAAATAACAAGTTTATAATAGCCAATGAAAAATTTCTTATTAGTCAAAAATAATTTTTTCACAAAATAATTTTTTCAAAAATAAAAAAATTTAAACCAAATAAATCATTCCTCGCTAGGAAATCTAATTCTCATTGAATTAATAGCATTATCAATTAACAAGTCAATGTTAAGATTCTTCTCTTGCAATAAGACCTTGGATAATTTAGGTTTAATAACAGGAGAATCAGGCAAAAAAACGGTGCAACAATCATCATAAGGCTTAATCGATATATCATATGTATCAATTTTTTTAGCTAATTCTACTGTTTCTTGCTTATCATACCCAATTAACGGCTTTAATAACGGCAAGTCAACAACCTGGCCAATTACAGCCATGCTTTCAATCGTTTGACTAGCGACTTGGCCCAAAGATTCACCTGTAATCAAAGCTTGATAGTCGTGTAATTTAGCAAGTTTTTGGGCAATTCTCAACATAAACCTACGCACAATAGTAACCATAAATTCAGGATCACAAACAGCATGAATGGCCTCTTGAATTTTAGCTACAGAAACAACAAAAACTTTAATTTTACCATTATATTGCTCCAAAACTTTTGCCAAATCAATAGCCTTTTGTTCAGCGGCTCTACTTGTATGAGGAAAACTTTCAAAATGAATACAATCAATCTTCATACCTCTTTTTATCATTCTCCAGCCCGCCACAGGACTATCAATTCCACCAGACAAAAGCAAAAGACCTTTGCCACTTGTTCCAACCGGCATTCCACCAACTCCTAAAGTTATTTCTGTAAACAAATAAGTTTTTTTGTTTTCCCTAATATCAATATACAAAATATTTTTCGGGTCAAACAAGTCAACAAACGTTTTATTATTTATTGACAATATTTCTGCTCCAATTTTTTTAGAAACGCTCATCGAATCCAATTCAAAAGTCTTATCTGCTCTGTTTGTTGAAACTTTAAAAGCTCCTTCAAAATTTTTTGTTATTTTTTTTGCACAATTAAGAATATTTTCATATTTAGAATCAACTTCATAGGCAACAGAAAAAGAATATATGCCAGCGATTTTAGTTAATTTATCAACAATGTTATCCAAGTAAATTTCATTGAAATCAGAAATAATATACCTACCAGAAAACTTTTTTAACTGATGTTCAATATCTTTCAAAGAAAAATTGATATTTTCAAACAAAGCTTTTTCAAATAATATACGATTTTTCCCTTTAAGATGTATTTCACTATAACGCAACAAAATAACCTGTCTCATAATATTAAATCCTTTGTAAAGTATTCACACACTCTATAATATCAAGTGCAGCCTTTTTAACAACATCAAGAGGAAATTCTTCATGTCCAAATGAAATGCGTATATTCCCATTAATATATTCTTTATTAAGCCCCATCGCCTCTAATGTTCTATTTCCGGTTTTCTTTGATGAACAAGCCGAACCGGTTGAAACCAATATATCATACTGTTCTAAAGCATGCATAACGGTCTCGCCTCTAACATTAAAAAAACTAACAGACATAATAAAAGGACTTCCACATCCATTTATAGAATATTTTAATTTAGAATTATCAAAAGCATCAGTAATAGTTTTTCTATACATCACTGCATTCTCATATGCTTTGTTTTGATTTTTAATGCAATAATCCAGTGCTTTAGCAAAAGCAACAGCATAAGCAACATTTTCAGTTCCAGACCTAAGCCCCATTTCTTGTCCACCACCTAAAATTTGTGGAATAATCGAAAGTTTTTTGTTAAACAAAAGTGCACCAATGCCCTTTGGCCCATGAATTTTATGTGCAGATATTGTTGCCAAATCAACACCCAAATTATTAATATTAACTTCTAATTTCCCAACAGCCTGGACTAGGTCTGAATGAAAAATTGCCCTAGGCGCATATTGTTTAGTAATTTTAACAAGATTTTTAATATCGTTAATAGCTCCAGTTTCATTACTAACCATTTGCACAGAAACAAATGAAATATCATCAGATAACAATTCTTTAAATTTAACAATATCAACTTTGCCACTTTTATCAAGAGGTACAAATTCAATATCTTTTCCTTGATTTTTAAGGTTTTTAGCAACTTCAAGGATGGAAGGATGTTCTCCCATTCCAATAAGACATTTTCCTTTTTTAAATTGAAAGAAAGCCAAATTATTTGCTTCTGTAGCTGATCCAGTAAAAACAAGATTGAAATTAAAAGCATTTAACAATTGCAAAATATTAGAGCGAGCCTTTTCTAATTTTTGTTTAACATCAAACCCAGGCGTATGCAAACTAGACGGATTAAAAAACATATTGTCAAGTATGTCAACAATAGTTTTGTTTATAAACGAAAAAGATTTTGTCGTGCTAGCATTATCAAAATAAACCATAAAAACTCCAATGCAATTATATTAGCACAAAGCTATAAAAGGGGTCAATTCATTATCGCAAAAAAACAAAATCTCTGCATATACATAAAAATATGAAAAAGAGAAAAATTAGAATATATGCTGTTCGACTAAAAAGAAAATTAATATGGTTTTTGGTCATCATTACAATATTAATAATTTTGGCAATTTTATATTTACAATTTCTTGTAAACCCAATAATTTATAGAACAACCAGTTCGGAAGTAAAAACCCTAGCAAACAGGTCAATGAATATTGCAGTAACAACAGCAATGAATCAAGGAATAGCATACTCAGATTTAATCAAGATAGAAACGAATGACGGAAAAACAACTTTATTACAGGCAAATTCAATACGAATAAACGCATTGGCAAAGTTAATAACTCGCACAATTCAAGAAAATTTAAGAGATTTATTAAATGATGATGTAAAAATACACTTGGGCGCATTTTCAGGAATACCAATATTATCTGGAGTAGGCCCTGAAATTTCAATCGGCCTAGGAAATTCCTATGGCGATATATCTTGCAGATTTTCATCAGAATTTACCTCAAGCGGAATTAACCAAACTCAACATAAAATATATTTAAACCTAACAACACGAGTCAATGTTGTTTTTGCAACTAGAACGATGCAAATTGACGCTAAATCTGATGTATTGTTGTGTGAAAGCATAATTATAGGAGAAATTCCAGATACCTATTTAAAATCAGATTCATTAGATGAAATGATGAACTTAATTCCATTATAATACTTAATGTTTTTTAGTTCTACTACTGGTACATAGTGCAATCAAGTAAGCAACGGCAATAGCCATAGAAACACCAGCAGAAGTTGCAATTAAGCCTCCGGCAATAGCACCAAATAATCCATCAGTTTTAGCCCCATTAATAGCACCTCGAGCTAAAGCATTTCCAAATCCGGTAATTGGAACTGTTGCCCCAGCCCCTGCCCACTGAACAAGATAACCATAAATTCCAACTCCACCAAGGACCGCACCAATCATCAAAAACAAAACTAAAATCCTAGCTGTTGTAATTTTAGTTCTAATAACAAGAATTTGTCCCAGCATACAGATAGTTCCACCAACAAACATTACTTTAAGATATAATAAAATAGTTTCTAACATAAAATCTCCTAACCTAAATTTCTAAAAGAATCAGATGTGAAATACAAGGTATGCTATCACCTTGTTGATTGCTAGTAGTGCTCATTAAAGCGCCAGTTGGCATAAAAATAACTTTACGAAACACCTTTTGTTCCATTTTATCAACAATATAAGAGTTAAGCACAGAAGCAGAACATCCAGCGCCTGATCCACCTTGAAAAGTTTTTTGTGAAGCATCATAAATAATGTGACCACAGTCAGAAAAATTTTTGCCCACTTTAAAGCCTTTTTGTAATAATAAATCTTTTAAAACATCACTACCAAATTTCCCCAAATCTCCTGTAATAATTAAATCATAATCATTCGGAGAGGTTTTAGTGTCTAAAAAAAATTGAACTAGAGTCTCCATTGCGGCAGGCGCCATAGCAGCTCCCATATTGGCAATATCTTTAACTCCATAATTAACAACTTTTCCAAAACAAACATGAGTTATTTTTGGTCCTTTTCCTTGTTTTCCTAAAATGGTAGCACCCATGGCAGTTACAGTCCATTGTGAATAAGTTTGTCTTTGTGAGGCAAGTTCTAATGGTCCTCTAAATTGTCTTTCTGCAGAAGCAAAATGGCTACCTGTAACACACATTATATATTTACCAACATTGGCATCTAACAAACAGGCAGCAACAGCTAATGATTCGCTCATTGTCGAACAAGCAGAATAAACACCAATATAAGGCCAACCAAATTTTTCAGCGGTATAATTTGTTGTGACCATTTGATTAAGCAAATCTCCACCTATAAGAATATCAATATCGGCATTATTAAGCTTTGAATTTTTTAAACAAAAAGAAATAGCTTTTTGCATAAAAGATCTTTCAGATTTTTCGTATGTAGATTCGCCCATAGTATCATCAGTTGTGGATTTTAAAAAGTATTTACTAAGCGGACCTTTTGCCTCTTTGTCACCAACAATACTACTACGCCCTACGATATACACAGGATTATCAAGCTTGTATGTTTGAACACCAATTTTTTTAGCCACATTGCCTCCTAAAACAAACCAATTAAAGAATAAATAAGCCCAACTATAATCGAAAATGTAACACCATTAACAATAACGGGACCAGCGACATAAAAAAGTTTAGCTCCAAGTCCAAAAACAAGACCTTCTTTTTTAAATTCCAAAGCGCTTGATCCGATAGCATTTGCAAATCCAGTAATAGGAATAACTGTTCCTGCACCGGCATAACGCCCAATTCTATCAAACACGCCAAAACCTGTTAAAATTATAGTAATAGAAATAATAATAACATTAACCCAACTTGAAATAATGTTAACATCAAGCAAAGGAAAACAAGCCTTTAAAACATCTGAAACAGTCTGTCCAAAAACGCAAATACCACCACCCACTAAAAAAGCATGAAACAAGGATTTTGCCCATGAACTTTTTGGCGATTTTGCCTCAATATAGTCAAGATACAACTTATTTCGTTCTTGCACAGAATCAACTTTTTCTAACCGCATAAATAACTCCTTATTAGAAATTGTTTCAAATAAAAAAATTTTTATACAATATAAATAATTTTTATTAAAAATCACAAACTAAAAATAAGTGAAAAAATTGGAGGCATTATAATGAAAAAATTTACAATAATAATAGGAATATTATGTGTCGTTACTTTTGGATTAATAGGATGTAAAAAAGCAGACACAAATCAAAAATTAGCAAAAGAAATAGAACAAAAAAGCACTCAATTAGTCTATTCAGTCGAAAGCATGGACTCTCTTGAGATTGAAGAATTGAGTTCAAACGATGAAACCATTCAAGCAACAACAAAAACAATTCAAGTTCCAATAACAAGAACGATAAACAAAAGCGCCCCAAAACAAAATAGAATGAGAGGTGCAAATCCGAAAAAAACAACAAAATACAACCAGCAAAAAGCAAACGCTCAAACAAAAACACAAACTGAAGACAAACAAACCTTAAAAATATCCACCCAAGAATTAGGAACTGCCGAAAGTTACACAAATGAACTAATAAATCAACGATCAGAAGTAATGCTTTTATGTAGCAAATTAAGAAATGGCGAAATAAAATTAACAAAAGAAAAACAAAAAGAGTTGAACAACTATTTGGATTTATTAAACGCAACATCAAACTATTTACAAGCAAGTAAAACAAAATACGATATTAACGAAAAAACAACATTAGCAGACAAATTAGCAATAAGAGAAAAATTGGCAATAAGACAAGCAAAATTGCAAACAAGTATATTAGCCATGGATGAAATATTAAAGATTCTAAAGAATGATAGCAATTCCAACAATACAGAAATTCAACCTATCAATCAAAGAACAATAAACAACCAGCCAAAAACTTTAGAAGAAAAAACAGACAATAAGCCTATTCCATACATTGGGAATATAAAAACAATAGAACAAAAAAATACCAAACAAAACGGATTAACAACAAAAAATAACGCAAATACAAATAGCAAAGAAGTTAAATCAAACATCAATCAAAAAAACAATTTAACAACTAAATTAAAACAAAAAGAACAAACAACAAATATAAATACAGAAAAAGAAAATGGTTGCGTATCAATTAAAGTAACTCCAATCCACTACTATAATACAAAACCGACAAATGAACCAATAAATAATACAAAAGATACCAAAACAAACACAATTAATGCAATTAACAATACAACAACAAAAGCTGTGTTACCACAAGCAAATCCAACCCCAATAACAGTAAAACAAAACAATGATAACATCAGGTACTCTGCCTGACATAGCATTAAAAAACTCCCATTAATTGGGAGTTTTTTATTGTAACTTATTTTTTAATTTTTCCAAAATTTTGTTTTCTAACCTACTGATTTGCACCTGTGACACCTTTAATATTTTTGCAATTTCACTCTGGGTTTTCCCCAAAAAGTACCTTAATGTTATAATTTTTTTATCTCTATCATCTAGTTCCGAAATGGCTTCTTTTAAAGCTAAATTTCTTAATAACTTATCTTCCCCTCCATCATCATAAGATAATACTTCAAGCAATGCAAATGATTTATCTTTATTTTCGTCTTTATTCGACAATGATAAAGGTATTTTACCTGCATCAAGAGCAAATACAACATCTTGTCTATCAATATTAAAATGCTCTGCAATTTCGTCAATTGTAGGCTCAAAATCATGTGTTTTTGAATACTCATCTAAATATCTATAAATTTTAGCGGAGAGACTTTTAATAACTCTAGAAATTTTAATATTCCCATCATCGCGAAGAAATCTCTTGATCTCTCCCGCTATCATAGGAACAGCATAAGTCGAAAATTTAACATCAAATTTAGGATCAAAATTTTCAATTGCCTTCAAAAACCCCACACAGCCAAGTTGATAAAGATCGTCATAATCCACACCTTTATTTTTAAACCTAGCTACAATACTTTTAATTAATGGAAAATTACATTCAATTAGTTTTTCTTTTGCTTGTTTATCACCAGTCTTTGCCAAATCAATTAATTTTAAGGTTTGCTGATGAGATAATAAAACAAAATCATCCAAGCTTTTAATCTCCAAATTTCTTTTTCATGTGAACAATTAACCCACCACTATCATTCGGCTTTACAATAAGATTGTCCATAAAAGATTCCATTACCGTAAATCCCATGCCCGATCTCTCCTGCTCTGGCTTTGTTGTAAAAAAAGGTTTTCTAGCTTTTTGAATATCTTCAATTCCCTTTCCCTGGTCAATTATGGTAATAAAAACCTCTCTATTACACAAACCAACAGCAATTGTAATCTTTCCATCAGTTCCATCATATCCATGCACAATAGAATTAGTTATAGCTTCCGAAACAGCCGTTTTCACATCATTAATTTCAGAAAGCGTAGGATTTGCTTCTACACAAAAAGCAGCGATAGTACTTCTAATAAAACTTTCATTTTTAGTTTTAGCATCTACTACTAAAGTCATTTGGTTGTCAAATTTCATACAATTAACTCCTATACAAAAAGTGGCATAATTTGATAAATGCCTGAAATCCTCAGCACTCTATCAACATGTGGCTGTGGATCTTTAATACAAATTTGTAAATTTTTACTATTCCATTTTTTAAACCTCCCAAGTAAAACACCAACTCCTGTGCTATCCATAAATGATAATTTTTTAAAATCAAAAATCACCTTATCAATAGCCTTATCCGCAAACTCTCCCAATAATGAATCAAGTGTAAGTCTAACATAATCCGCTGTATGCTCGTCTAATTCGCCATCAAAAGAGATATGTGGCGCTTCGGAATTTAAATTAAATTTTATTTTCATTGACAATCTCCTCACAAAATATGATAACAAAATACAAAAAATAAAAAACCGCAAAATTTGCGGTTTTTTAAGAAAAATTAGCGAAAACAACTAATTAAATTTAACTTAAAATTTCAGTGTATCCATTCTCATAAGCAAATTGATACCCACCTTCTGTTTTTGTTATTATAATTCTAGATTTAATATTGGACTTAAAATATTCTACTTCAAGAGAATTATTTGATAGTTTCTCTATTTCATAAACAATCTCATTTTTGACCCCATTTACTAACGATATAAATTCAAGTTCTACTTTTTTCTCATTATCTTCTAAATCATCTTCAATTTCAATTTCAGTTTTAGAAACTAATTTTGCTTTTCCGTCTACATTGTGATAAACATAATATTCAAACTCAAATTCATTCATTTCTGACTCTTGCTCAACAACTATATATTCATTAGGATTTGTCACCGATCTTGTTGTAAATTCAATAGAAACTTCTGTTTCATTGTCTTCAATTTCTACAATTTTTTCGCCAATAATATCAAATTTAGATAATTCCTCATTTTTTTCAACAATTAAAATCCCATTCAAATTAGTCGAAACTTCAATTTCATCATCATCGACAATAGTTCCATTTTCCTTTTCCGTTTCATTATAATACATAGTATAAACAACGCTTTTCCCCGACATATCTGGAAGTGTGGTCACAGTTTTTGTACTATAAGACGAAAATTCTCCGTCTGCTTCTGTTGGTTTAGAAGTTTGACTATTAAACGTTCCATTTGACAATAAAAATCCTTCAAACATTTTTACATACTCTAATAAATTTTCTATATCATTTTCAACTTCGGCTGGCCTAGATTCGGCAATCAATTCCGCGACATTAAAATTTGTTAGCTGTTCATTTTCAGAACTCAAAGAAGCCGCACTCGTCAATGCAGCAAAAGTATAAATTGCCTGAGCATCTACTCCAGATGGCTTTATCTGAGTCTTTTTCTTTTTACAAGCAACCAAACTAAAAGTACATGGCAAAATCATAGCGACGCAAACTATTAAAATTAAAAATTTTTTCATAATCCCTCCTATTTTTTTATTTTTAATTTATTTCTTTTATTTAGGGGCTTCCACACCCAATTTTCGACAATAGGCATATCAATTCCTTTTTCAGCAATATATTTTTTGTGCTTAACTAATAAGTTGTTCATTTCTTGAATAATATGGTCATCAACCCCACCAAGATCAGGCAACGAAAACAAAATTTCTTTTACAAGATTGAATCTATCAATTTTATTTTGAACTCGCATATCAAACGGAGTTGTAATTGTTCCCTCTTCTTCATAACCAAAAACCTTAATGTTTTTATTGTGTCTAGAATAAACCAATTCATGGATAAGTTTTGGATAACCATGAAATACAACAATAACAGGTTTATTTACAGTGAATATATTATCAAATTCATCATCAGACAAACCATGCGGATGATTAGCCTCAAGTTTCATCAAATCAACAATATTAACAAACCTAATTTTTATGTTAGGAAGCTTCTCATGAAGAATAGAAACTGTCGCCAAAGCTTCAAGCGTAGGAACATGCCCAGCACAAGCTAATACAACATCAGGTTCGCAGTTTAGATCGGTTGAAGCCCATTTCCAAATTCCAATACCTTGTGTACAATGATTAATAGCATCATCAATATTTAGCCATTGAAAACTAGGATGCTTGGAAGCAACAATTACATTTACATAGTTCTTTGACCTGATACAATGATCAAAACAACTTAATAAACAATTTGCGTCTGGCGGTAAATAAATTCTAACAATATCGGACTTTTTGTTTGCAACATGGTCCAAAAAACCAGGATCTTGGTGAGTATATCCGTTGTGATCCTGTTGCCAAACATTACTAGTTAGCAATAAATTCAACGAAGCAATTTTAGCTCTCCAATCAAGCTCACTAGTAACCTTAAGCCATTTTGCGTGCTGTGATACCATAGAATCAATAACTCTAATAAAAGCTTCATAACTAGCAAAAGCACCATGTCTACCAGTTAACAAATATCCTTCAAGCCACCCCTCACACATATGTTCTGAAAGATAAGAATCCATAAACCTACCATCATGAGATAAGAATTCATCAGTAGGGATTATATTTTCCAAAAAAGTTCTATTTGTAGAATTAAAAGTTCTTGACAATCTATTACTCATAGCCTCATCAGGACAAAACATTCTAAAATTGTTAGGATTTAATTTAAACAATTCACCAATATATCCACCAAGTTCTAACATATCCTGAGTTTTAGATTGACCTGGTTCACTCACAGGTACTGCAAACTTAACAAAATCTGGGGTTCGCAAGTTTCTTAAAAGCAATCCACCATTAGCATGCGGATTTGCGCTAATTCTTTTCTTACCTTTAGGCGCAATATCTGCAATATCATCTTTGAGTTTATAATTCTCATCAAAAAGTTCTTGTGGCCTATAACTTTTTAACCATTTTTCTAAAATGCCAATGTGTTCTGGCTTATCCATAGTAACAGGAACTTGATGAGCTCTGAATGATCCCTCAACAACTTTATTATCAACAGTTTTAGGACAAGTCCAACCTTTAGGAGTAGCCAAGACAATCATAGGCCAAATTGGTCTTTTAGACAATTTTGAATTTCTAGCATCATATTGTATTTTTTTTATGGCATTAATACATTTATCCATAGCCACAGCCATAGTTTTATGCATAAATTTAGGATCAGATCCTTCAACAAAAATAGGATTCCAACCATATCCCTTTAGCAACATAATAAGTTCATTTCTGGGAATTCTTGAAAGAATTGTTGGATTACTAATCTTATATCCATTAAGATGAAGAATAGGTAAAACAGCACCATCTTTTTCGGGATTAAGAAACTTATTAGAATGCCAACTAGTAGCTAATGGCCCAGTTTCGGCTTCACCATCACCAATAATGGCGGTTGCAATCAAATCTGGGTTATCAAAAACAGCGCCAAAAGCATGTGCAAGAACATATCCTAATTCCCCACCCTCATGAATAGAACCTGGCTGCTCTGGAGCAACATGGCTTGAAACACCACAGGGAAAACTAAACTGCTTACAAAATTTGGTCAAACCTTCTTTATTAAGCCCAATGTTAGGATAAACTTCACTATAAGTCCCTTCTAAATAAGAGTTTTATCTGTAAATTTTACCGCCATGTCCAGGCCCTGATAAAGGTGTCATATCTAGATTGATCTTGCAAGTGGCTCTAT
>CALVJV010000004.1 GCA_944332395.1 uncultured Clostridia bacterium
AAAAGAATTTATAATTTAATCTAATTTTATTAATATCCTCACATATATTATCAACTGCTCACAATTTCTTACTATAATATTTTTCAAGCTTTAAAACTCTATTAACATAATTTTTTGTTTCAGTAAAAGGTATATTATCTTTATTTATTTCCATCTTGTCCAACCACTCTCTCACCCTACTCTCCCCAGCATTATAAGCACATAAAACAAGAATCTTATCATTGAACTTACCATAAAGATAATTCAAATAAAAACAACCATATCTAATGTTAGTATCAACTTCAAACAAATCAAAACCTTTGTCATTAAGTTCACTAGCAATCCATTCTGCTGTCAAAGGCATTATTTGCATTAATCCAATAGCCCCTTTTTTCGAAACCGCATTAGAGTCGAATCCACTTTCGGCATACATTAAGGCCATAACTAATTCTGGATCTAAATTATAATTATGTGCATATTTTATTACTTCACTTTTATATTTTATAGGGTAACTTGGAATTAATATAACAATTAATACCAAAAGAACAAGACAAAAAGTGGAAATACAAACTAAAATTATTTTTGTTTTAGACACAAAACAATTGTTGCCCTAAAAACAATTAATAAACAAATACTTAATGAGCATCTGACCAACGGAAAGCACTAGACAACTCTACTTTTAATGGCACATTTAACTTTACAACGTTTTCCATTTCTTCTTTTACGAGGTTGTTGACAACATTCAACTCGTCTTTAGGACAATCAAACACCAGCTCATCGTGAATTTGTAAAATTAATTTAGTTTTTAAACCTTCTTTTTTTAATCTATTAAAAATATTGAGCATAGAAAGTTTTATTATATCAGCACCACTCCCCTGTAATGGCGCATTTTGAGCCATTCGTTCAGCTCTAGTTCTTAACAAAAAGTTAGGCGACAAAATATCATTTATTTTTCGTTTTCTACCCAAAAGAGTATCAACATAACCCAAATTTTTGGC
Organism: uncultured Clostridia bacterium; assembly: GCA_944332395.1. Classification (GTDB taxonomy): domain Bacteria; phylum Bacillota; class Clostridia; order Christensenellales; family UBA1242; genus CALVJV01. Next base: position 978 of record CALVJV010000004.1, read on the forward strand.
CTGCGCAATAACACTATTAATATAGTTCTTAACTTGAGGGTGCGTTTGATAAAATTCATCAATATATTTCTTTGCTTCTTTTGGACTTATACCCAAATCAGAAGCCAGTCCAAAATCTGAAATACCATAAATCGTTCCAAAATTAACAACTTTTGCAATTCGTCTCATTTCTGGAGTAACTTTAGCACTTTCAACATTAAAAATTTTACTTGCTGTTTCATTATGTATATCATGATCATTTTTAAATGCCTCAATTAATTTAGGTTCATTAGAGAAATGAGCTAAAAGTCTTAATTCTATTTGTGAATAATCTGCATCTAACAAAACATTGCCATTAGAAGACGCCGTAAACATAGATCTTATTACCTTTGATTCTTCACTTCTAATTGGTATATTTTGTAAATTAGGCTCTGTAGAAGACAATCTGCCAGTGGCCGTTAATGTTTGCTTGTAATTAGTATGAATTCTGTTTTCTTCATCAATATGTTTTTCCATTCCTAAAATATATGTACTTAAAAACTTATTAACTTTTCTGTATCTTAAAATTAGAGGAACGACTGGATGCATCTCTTTTATATACTCTAGTTCATCAACACCAGTACTCTTTTTCTTATTATGAGGAAGTTTTAATTTATCAAATAAAACTTCACTCAATTGTTTAGGCGAATTTATATTAAACTCTCCAATTAATTCTGTAATTGTTTTTTTTATCTCATTAGATTCATTAATATATTGAAATTTCAAATTATTTAATACATCAATATCAATTTGAACTCCATTTTGTTCCATTTCAAACAAAACACCTACTAATGGCAATTCTAAATTATAATAAAGCTTATCCACTCCGTTTTGACATATTCTTGAACTTAAATTTAAATATGCATTATATAACGAGAAAGCCGCTATATTATTATTCAACCCATATTCTGAGAATATTTCATCGTAATTCTTTATAATTTTTCCATCAAGTAAATGTCTTGCAAGACCAACATCAAAATATGGTTCAACTAATTTTATTTTATTTGTACTTAACAAATGCATCAATGATTTAATATCAAAACAAATTTTTAAAATTGAATTCGTTTCAAATAACTGTTTTAAATTATTAAAAATCAAATCAGTTTGAATATTTGAATTTCCAAATTCATACAAATACTCAGTTTTTCCATCAGAAAAACTAATAAATTGTTCATTAAACACTATCGATAAAATACCAAACTTTTTCACTTGATTAATCAAATCAATTAGATTATTTTCACATGACAAAGCTTGAATTTTACATTCAGGCGCTTTTTCAAATTCCAAATTTTCTTTCCATAATTCTTTTCTATTTAAAATAGAACGCATTTGATATTCTTCAAAAAAATTATATACATTTGCCCCAAACGGAAAACTAAACTTCATGTCGTTAAGAGTGCAATTTATATTGACATTACAATTTATTGTTGCTAATTGTTTTGAAATAAAAGCATTATCTTTGTTTTCAATTAACTTTTTTGATATTTTCTCTGAAATCTTATCAATATTATTAAAAACATTTTCAACGGTTGTATAATTTTTAAGCAATTCTGTGGCAGTTTTAGGCCCAATACCCGAAACTCCTGGTATATTATCTGAAGAATCCCCAGCAAGCGCCTTCAAGTCTATAATTTGATATGGTTTTAATCCATATTCTAATTCAATTGCTTTAGCATCAAGCATCTCAACATCAGACACGCCTTTTATAGTTCTACAGACATATGTCGAATCATCAATTAACTGAAAACAATCCCTGTCTCCAGTTACAATAACGACTGGCAATTTAAACCGGTGAGCTATTGTTCCTAATATATCATCTCCTTCTAATCCTTCTTTTTCAAGTATACATATACCCATTTGTTTTAGCATTTCTTTTATAATTGGAATTTGTTCTCTCAACTCTTCTGGCATAGGTTTTCTGTTTTTTTTATAATCTGCAAAAATATCATTTCTAAATGTTTTTTTTGAAACATCAAAAGCAACAGCAACATGACTTGGCTTTAATAAATCAATTGCTTTAAATAAAATATTTGCAAAACCAAAAACGGCGTTAGAAAATCCTTTTTCTGTTCTAAGCAAGGGCAAAGCATAAAATGCTCTATATAGTATACTATTTCCATCAATTAGCATAATTTTTTCCATTTTTTCCACCCTCTTTACACATCTTATTATATCATAATAAAAGAAATAAAAAAACAAGAATTATAATATCAACTTAATATGGTTTTTATAAAATTTTTGATATCATCACCAAGGCAACCAAGTTCATTAGCAATATTTTCATAAGTTGAAAAGCATGAACATTCTACAGCCGGACTAAAAAAACAATCATCATAATAACTACTACAAGTCAATAATAAAAACATTCCAATTAATGTTTTTTTATCAAAATTCTTGTTATTATTCATCCAATTAAAAGCACCTGAAAAAATAATGTCTGCAACTTCCAACAACCTATTTTCAAAACCAGTAGTCTTTATTGCTAGTTCAGCAAAAGCTTCGGCATAGCAACTTAAGATAAGAGAATTAAAGTTTTCATTGGCTTCTTTATTTTTCTCTTCAATTTCATAGTTCATAATTTGGGGAAGTTTTGGGGTGCAAGATATTAAACAATCGTCAACAATATACCAAATTTTATAATTCTGAACCCCTGTTAAAACAAGTTGCAAAATACAAATTTTCTTGAGCCAATTAGGGCTGGAAAAAGAAATTAATTTATCTTTTATTATTTCAAATCCTTGTTCACAAAATAACAAACGTCCCACTATTATATTAGCCATATTATAGTCGCATAAAAGCTCCGCCCAATTTAAAGCAATCTTTAGTTTTGCCTTTGAAAACTTTTTTATTTCATGAAATTTTGTGTTTAAAATTTCTTTAAACCTATTATTGACAGAATTCATAATAGTTTTTGGAATATCTCCAAACTTGTAAGAATTTAACTTTTTATTGTTTTCTAGCAACAAATAAATCTCATACTCTAAAACTTTTTTTTCATCTAATGTAAAGCACCGAAATAAACTATTTCGGGCATCAGCAAAACAACCATTCTTATATTCAATGAACCACTTATATGAATAAAAATTAGCACAAAACTCGTACTTTTTTTGATATTTTTTAATTAAAACATAAGAATCATCAAAATTTTTCATCAATATAAGCGAATTTAAAACTAGCAGTAAAGATTCCAAATTTTTATCAGCTTCAGATTTTAATATTTCTACAAGCGAATTTGTTTTATTTGAATTCTTTTTTTTATAAAACAACAAAGCACCTAATGAATAGTAATAAGCGTCCTTTTCTTTTATCTCATTAAATATCTGTTCAGCTTGTTTTATTTTATTTGTTTTTAAGTATACATCCAAAACAAGTTTTCTTGCGTAATCAATATAAGCATTATTGGAAGGAATAACATCATAATCAAACAATAGTTTCGAAAATTCACCTCTTTCAAAGTCATCTTCTAATTTTTTAATGTATTCAAAATTTTCTTCTTCCTTTTCAACAAATTTAAAACCGCCATACAGCATTTCCACAAAAAATGAATCATCAAATTTAGCAGAAAATTTAGTTTTAGACAATCTATACTTAAAAAAATCAATAAACGAATAAATCTTTTTCTTGTTTTCAAACCCCAAATAATTAATAATATAATTTATACCTTTAATGACAATTTCTAAATAAGGAGAAAAAATCAATTTCAAAGCATCATCTCTTGCCAAATCACAAAAAGGCAATTGTAAATGAAAATTAAATAATATATTATCTATATCAACACTTTGTGAAGATTTTGATAAACTATTAATTGTTGATAATGCCAACCAAAATTTTTTAGTTTTTATTAATTCATTAATTTTTTCAATATTATTTGAATCTTCTTTTTTAAACTGCAATATTTCATTTTTATTCAACATAAATTATTCTACCGCAATTTTCACATTCCAAAAATTTATTAGCATCTAACTTTGCAAGCCCCGTTGCCGCAATCTCCATTTGGCACCCACCACATCGTCCATTTTTTAGTGGGACAAAAATTTTTGTTGTTCTACCAGTCTGTTTTGAATGATATTTAATTAATAATTTTTTATCAACCAGTTTTTCTTGTTCTAATAATTTACTCTTCAATTCTTGTAATTCTTTTTGTCTAGATTCTCTCAACTTATCATATTGTTCACGATAAAAAATTAAATTTTTTTTCGCAGTTTTTGCATTTTTCATTACATTTTCTAATTCTTTTATAATTTCTTCTGCTTTTTTCTGCAAATTAACAGCCTCTTTATCAATAATCGAAAATACGTTTTGAATAGATTTAGCATTCTCTTCAACCGAATCAACAAATTTAGATTTTTTATCAGTTGCCTTCTTTTGAATTTGATCTACTCTCAAAGATTCTTCGTTTATATTTTTTTCAATTTTTTCAAATTTTTCATTAATTGCTTTAGCTTGTTCCTCTAATTTGAGCAATTTTTCTTGCAAAGAACGCAAAAGACTCTGCATTTCAGTTGCCTTTTGCTTTGCTTCACTATTGGCAATTTCATTTTCTATTTTTTTTATTTTCATGTCTAAATCTTGATATATTAATATTTCTTTCATGTGTATTCTCCTAAATTAACTATCTAAAAAATCTTTTAATTTTTTACTTCTTGATGGGTGTCTAAGTTTCTTTAAAGCCTTTGCCTCTATTTGTCTAATTCTTTCTCTCGTAACATTAAATTCTTTACCAACTTCTTCCAAAGTTTTTGGGTGTCCATCTTCCATCCCATACCTAAGCATAATAACCTTTTGTTCTCTAGGCGGCAATGTGCCCAATACTTCTAAAAGCTGTTCCTTTAACATCACTACGGTCGCTTGTTCCTCCGGACTTAAAATAGTTTCATCTTTTAAAAAACTACCCAAATCGCTATCTTCTTCCTCACCAACTGGAGTTTCAAGAGACACAGTATCCTGAGCAATCTTTTGAATTTCCCTAACCTTATCCTCTGTGACGCCCATCTCTTTAGCAATTTCACCTGAGGTTGGTTCTCTGCCCAATGTTTGAGTTAAATATCTTGTTACTTTACCAAGTTTATTAATGGTTTCCACCATATGAACAGGAATTCGAATTGTTCTAGCATAGTCAGCTATTGCTCTTGTAATAGCCTGTCTAATCCACCATGTTGCATATGTTGAAAACCTAAAACCTTTTGAATGGTCAAATTTTTCTACGGCTTTTAAAAGCCCCAAATTCCCTTCTTGAATAAGATCCAAAAACTGCAAGCCTCTACCAACATGCCTTTTAGCTATAGAAACAACCAATCGCAAGTTTGCTTCTGATAATAATTTTTTGGCTTCTTCATCACCATTTTCCATCCTAATAGCAAGATCAATTTCTTCTTCCGGTGATAAAAGAGGAACTTTCCCAATATCCTTTAAATACATCTTCACTGGGTCGTCAACGTTTACTTGATTAATTAATTTTTCAAGATCTTCGTTGTTTTCGATCAAATTACTTTCAATGAGCTTTATTCCAGCAGCCTGAATAGATTCCAAAATAGCCTCTATTTCTTCAGCATTTAATTTTGCGAACTTTTCTGAAACTTCGTCAACAGAAATAAAACCTGTTTTCTTTGCTTGTTCAATTAATTTGTTTACTTCAAATTGTATTTTTTCTTTTTTCATTGCAATGTTTTTAGCTCCTTTGTCAACTTCATTAAATCTGACAACAAAACTTCTCTTTTTGCGGAATCAATTTCTTTGTCAATTAATTCTGATAGTTTTTTTTGTCTTTTTATAATAAATTGTTTCCTCAATAATTTAATACAATCATTTATTTCGACTTTTAAATTTTTTGATATTGATGGATCAGAAACAATTACTTCTGCAATAAGATTTTTGAATTCAGGATAATTATTAATTAAAGTCTCAGCTTTAATACCTTTGTTAATGTCACACAATAACGGCTCCAATTCAGGTGAAAATAGCTTTTCAAAATAATTAATTTCTAATTTCTTGCTATTTAATAAATCTTTTTCTATTCCATGATAAATAACTGATAGCAAAAATTTTTCAGCTTTTGAGAAATCAGTTATAGATTTATTCTTTTCAATATTTTTAACATCTAATTTTTCATTATTTGATGAATCAATCGTTTGATTTATTTTTTTTCTTAAAAAATCTTTACTTGTGCCTGAAAGTTTTTGAACCATTGGCAAATAAATTTCTGCTTCTATATCATTATTTAAACTTTTCAAAATTTGAAGCGCCTTAGTAGCATACTTGCTCTTCCCATCAAAATTTGATAAATCATATTCATCGGCTAAAACAGTCAATTTATATTCAACAAGAGGCAACGCATTTTCGACCAACTCTAAAAATTTTGTTTTACCAAATTCACAAATAATATTATCAGGATCTTTTCCATCTGGCAACTGCATTACAAAAACATCTAGCCCTTGCTCTTTTAAAATTTCCAATCCCCGCATTGTTGCTTTTTTTCCAGCAGAATCACCATCATAACATATATACACCTTATTAACAAACCTTTTTATTAATTTAGCTTGCTCAATTGTTAAAGCAGTTCCCATGCCAGCAATTGCCATTTTAAATCCAGCTTTATGAAGTGAAATAACATCCATATTTCCTTCAACTATAATAAAATAATCAAATTTTTCTCCTTGTCTTTGATATTTTTTTATTAAATTTAATGCATATAAATTATGTCCCTTTGAAAAAACAATAGTATCCGAAGTGTTTAAATACTTAGCATAATCAACCTTCTTTTTTAATGTTCTACCAGTAAAAGCAACAACTTCTCCATAATTATTCACAATTGGAAAAACAACTCTCTGCCCCATAGGATCATATAACTTTTTCTCACCATGTTTTAAAATCCCAGCATCAATCAGAATTTGAGTTTCATACCCTTTTTCTTCCAAATATTTTTGTGTCTGATCAAAATCTGGACAATATCCCAATCCAAACAAAGTAATTAAAGAATCATTAACTTTCCTGCTTGTCAAATAGTTTTTTCCATCTTTACCAATATCAGAATTTAAACAATTATGATAAAACAAAGCGCATTCACGCAACGCATTTAAACAATCTCTTTTCCTTTTTATTTTTTCTTCATTAACTGCAGAATCAAATTCTGGAATTTTTAATCCTGCCCAATCAGCTAAAATTTTTATTGATTCATGAAAAGAACAATTTTCTTTTTTTTGAACAAATGTAAACACATCACCACTTTCGTGACAACCAAAGCAATGAAAATATTGCTCTTGTTCGTTTACAGCAAAAGATGGAGTTTTTTCTCCATGAAAAGGACACAAACCCCAGTATGTTTTACCTTTTTTTTCAAGGGGCATATATCTTGATATAACAGAAACAATATCGGTTTTTTGTTTTAACTCTTCTTTAAATTCATTTATATCTTTTAACATTTATTTTTTTCTTCACAATCCCACAAATCTATCAATATATAATTCGTTAAACAACAACAAAAACACTCAAAATTTTTGAAATATCAAAAATTATTTCCCCGATTAACAATCGGGGAAATAATTTTATTTTTTTCGAGGGAAAGAAATGTTAGCTTGAGCTGCGGCAAGTCTAGCAATTGGAACTCTAAATGGTGAGCATGAAACATAAGTTAAACCAACCTTATGACAAAACTCAATAGTAGAAGGATCACCACCGTGCTCGCCACAAATTCCAAGTTTTATATCAGGACGCACCGCTTTTCCATTTTTAGCAGCCATTTCTACCAATTTTCCAACACCATTTTCATCTATTCTAGCAAATGGATCCTGTTCAAATATTTTTTTGGAGTAATAATCGGCCAAAAATTTACCAGCATCATCACGAGAAAAACCAAATGTCATTTGAGTTAAATCGTTAGTACCAAAAGAGAAAAACTCCGCAGTTTTTGCTATTTCATCACTAGTCAAGGCCGCCCTTGGCACTTCAATCATAGTACCCACTTTGTATTTGAGTTGGCATTTTGATTTTTCTATTACTTTTTGAGCTGTATCATCAATAAAAGATTTAATATAGTCTAATTCTTTTTTATCTCCTACTAATGGAACCATTATTTCAGGCACAATATCATAGCCCTTTTTCTTTTTTACCTCAACAGCAGCAGAGATAATGGCCTCTGTTTGCATTTCAACTATTTCAGGATAAGTAACACCTAATCTACAACCACGATGGCCGAGCATAGGATTAAATTCGTGCAAACCTACAACCGTATCTTTTAATTCTTTTGCAGTCAATCCCATTTCCTTTGCTAAAACTTTTATCTCTGCATCGGTATGTGGCAAAAATTCATGCAAAGGAGGATCCAACAAACGAATTGTAACAGGGTATCCCTTCATCTCGTTATACAATCCAACAAAATCCTTTTTCTGCATTGGCAAAATTTTAGCTAATGCTTTTTTTCTTTCTTCAACAGTTTTAGAAACAATCATTTCACGCATAGCCATTATTCTGTCAGCTTCAAAGAACATATGCTCGGTTCGGCATAATCCAATTCCTTGTGCACCAAAATCATATGCCTGCTTTGCATCTTTGGGAGTATCTGCATTAGTTCTAACTTCGAGCGCTCTATATTTATCAGCCCAGGCCATTATTGTCGCAAAATCACCGGATAAAGAAGCTGGAACAGTCTTTATTCGTTGTCCATAAATATTACCAGTTGAACCATCAATTGAAATCCAATCTTTATCTGTATAAACTTTTCCAGAAACAATCAGTTTTTTATTTTCTTCATCAACAATAAGTTCTCCGCAACCTGCGACACAACAAGCACCCATTCCACGAGCAACAACAGCTGCGTGAGATGTCATTCCGCCTCTAACAGTTAAAATTCCTTGTGATGCTGCCATTCCTTCAATGTCTTCTGGACTAGTTTCAAGCCTAACCAAAACAACCTTTTGACCATTCTTATTTGCAACTATAGCATCTTGAGAACTAAAACAAACCAGTCCACTAGCAGCACCAGGTGAAGCTGGCAATCCCTTAGCAATTGGCTTTGCAGCTTTTAGTTCTGCTGCATCAAATTGGGGGTGCAACAAAGAATCCAATGTTCTAGGGTCAATTTTTAAAATAGCCTCTTTTTCGGTCCACATTTTATTTTTTACCATATCAACGGCAATTTTAAGTGCAGCTTTTGCAGTTCTTTTTCCATTTCGAGTTTGAAGCATAAATAATTTGCCATGCTCAATCGTAAATTCCATGTCCTGCATGTCTTTATAATGAGTTTCTAGAGTATTACAAATTTTAACAAACTGATCATAAACAGATTTGTTTTGTTTTGATAAAGTTTCAATAGGTTGGGGTGTTCTTATTCCGGCAACTACATCTTCTCCTTGTGCATTCATAAGATACTCACCATATAATTTATTCTCACCTGTTGAAGGATTTCTAGTAAAAGCAACTCCTGTTCCACAATCATCACCCATATTTCCAAAAACCATCATTTGCACATTAACAGCCGTACCCCAACTAGCAGGAATATCATTCATTCTTCTGTAAACAATTGCGCGAGGATTTTCCCAAGACCTAAAAACCGCCTCAACAGCTGCAATTAATTGTTCGGAAGTATCTTGAGGAAATTCTTCTTTCTTTTCTTTTTTATATAATTTTTTAAACTCTAACACTATTTTTTCAAGGTCGTTAGCATCTAACTCGGTATCAAGTTTAACGCCCTTTTGTTCCTTAAACCTATCTAAAATTGCCTCAAATTTTGGTTTTGGAACTTCCTTAACAACGTCTGCAAACATTTGAATAAAGCGTCTATATGAGTCAAAAGCAAATCTTCTATTATTCGTTAATTGAGCCAACCCCTCAACAGTTTTATCATTAAGGCCCAAGTTTAAAATAGTATCCATCATACCAGGCATACTTGCTCTTGCACCAGAACGAACCGAAACCAACAAAGGATTTTTTGGATCAGAAAACTTTTTGCCTGTTTCTTTTTCTAATTTAGCTAATGCAACAAAAATCTCCTTCTTTATTGCATCACTAATTTTTCTACCATCATCATAATAAGCAGTACAAGCCTCTGTCGTAATAGTAAAACCTTGTGGCACAGGCAACCCAATATTAGTCATTTCCGCAAGATTTGCACCTTTTCCACCAAGCAAATTACGCATATCTGCATTACCTTCTTTAAACTGATAAACATATTTTCTCGACATATCATTTCTCCTTTAATTTCCATATAAAAACAAGTATACAATCATTACAAAAAGTAATCAAATGATTATTGTGATTTTTTTATAAAACTTAAGTAAAAATTGCACCAATTGATGCAAAACCATATGTATTGGTTATTTGCTTAACCAAACTCGCGTCTATCTTTATATTTAGTTTGTTCTTTACGTTAATACCAGATAATTTACTCAATGCAGCTTGAATTGTTAAAAGATCCGTTCCGTTTATTACCACATTTTTGTGTTGTGATATAGAAGAACCAAAAATATTACTATCAATCGAAATATTGTTCCAGTCAATTCCATCTGCAAACTCTATATTGGTTAATGCTGTGCAGCCATAAAAGGCATTACTCCCTACGCTGGTCACACTATCTGGAATCTTTATTTCGGTTAATGCTGTGCAGCCAGAAAAGGCAGCACTTCCTATGCTTTTTATTCCACTGCCAAGCGTTACACTTGCAAGGCTTGTGCAGATAAAAAATGCCGAATTCCCTATGCTGGTTACACTATCTGGTATTGTTATTTCGGTTAATGCGCAGCCATAAAAGGCCCAAGCCCCTATGCTTGTTACATTATTTGGAATTACTATTTCGGTTAATGACGAGCAGCGATAAAAGGCCTCACTTCCTATGCTTTCTATTCCACTGCCCAAGGTTACACTTGCAAGACTTGTGCAGCCTTCAAAGGCAGAATCCCCTATGCTGGTTACGCTATTTGGTATTACTATTTCGGTTAATGCCGAGCAGCGATAAAAGACCCAATCCCCTATGCTTGTTATTCCACTGCCAAGCGTTACACTTGCAAGACTTGTACAGTCATCAAAGGCAAAATTCCCTATGCTGGTTACACTATTTGGTATTACTATTTCGGTTAATGACGGGCAGCCAGAAAAGGCAGAATATCCTATGCTTGTTATTCCACTACCCAAGGTTACACTTGCAAGACTTGTGCAGTCTTCAAATGCATATTTTCCTATGCTGGTTACACTATCTGGTATTGTTATTTCAGTTAATGCAGTGCAACCATAAAAGGCATAACTTCCTATGCTGGTTACATTATCTGGTATTGTTATTTCGGTTAATGCTTTGCAGCTTCTAAAGGCAGAATTTCCTATGCTTTCTATTCCACCGCCAAGTGTTACACTTGCAAGACTTGTGCAGTCTTCAAATGCATAATCTCCTATGCTGGTTACACTATCTGGTATTGTTATTTCAGTTATTGCAGTGCAGCGATAAAAGGCAGAACTTCCTATGCTTTCTATTCCACTGCCAAGCGTTACACTTGCAAGACTTGTGCAGCCACTAAAGGCAGAACTTCCTATGCTTGTGACACTATCTGGAATTACTATTTCGGTTAATCCCGTGCAGCCACTAAAGGCAGAACTTCCTATGCTTGTGACACTATCTGGAATTACTATTTCGGTTAATCCCGTGCAGTCACTAAAAGCATCATTCCCTAT
>CALVJV010000005.1 GCA_944332395.1 uncultured Clostridia bacterium
GAAAAATTATTATGATAATTCTGAATTAGAAAACTTGGTTAAAACTGCTATAGATAAAAAACTAGAAGACCTACTAAAATTAAGTTCAAAAACATTAAATCCTAGACAGAAGAATCTTATTTTTGCCCAAAGACGAAATATTGGAAATACTAGAATTTCGGCAAAAACACTTGTTTTGTATTTAATAAAAAAGGATTTCGAGTCAGAAACCGATTTAGGAAATTTAGAAAAGCCAAAAGTAGATGAGTTGATTAAAAAGTATGTTGATGAGGCAACAGCACTTAATGACGATGGAACGTTAAAAGAATCTGAAGTTGTAAAAGGTCCAATTTATGATAGATTTTCTGAATTATACAAAGAAGAACGAAGCAATAAAGATAATCCAGATCTTGAAGAAGCTACCTATGTTGAGTCTGGGTTTGAAAGCGGAAAAAATAAAAACATTGAAATTATTGCCGAAGGAATTGAGAAATACATAGAGGCAAAGGGAATGTTGTGTTTGGAATATACGCATGCCGATGCTGTCGCTCTTGAAAAATTAAGCACTGACGATAAAATCGAAAAATTAAAAGATGGATTGAAATTACTTGTTGCCGTTATTAAATACGAAAAAGAATTGGTAAAGGCGAAAGAAGAAGAAGAGAATAAAACGGAAGAGTTAGAAAAGGCTGAAAAAGCCGCTGAGTTGGCAGCGGAAGAAAAAGAGAATGCTTATAACTCTTATAAAGAGTTGTCAGATATGCGCGAAGAGTTTGATACAATAAGTTCAACTATTGATGAACAGAAGAGAGAATTAGACAACATTAATGATAAAATTGAGAATGGGAAAAATGCTCAAGCCGAGGCAAAAAAGGAATATAATGATGCGATAGCTGCGGCTGAGGAGCAAAAAAAGAAATTAGAAGAAAAGCTGGGAATTTATAATGATATAAAAAGTAAAGGCGAAGAAGAAATTCGTGACTATAAAAAGCAAATAAGCAAAATAGAGGGAAAATTGACTGCTGCCACAAGTGATGCAGAAAAAGGCATTCTTCGAGCTGAGAAAAATAACCTAGAAGAAAAAAGTGAAGAGACTAAAGGAATTATAACAGCTGCACTCAATGAGTATTCAATAGAGAAAGGTAACTATGATATTTTAAAAGAAGAAGTCACTTATGCAGAAAGTAAATTTAATAAGAAAAAAGAAGAAGTTGGTGCGCTTGAAAGAACTAAGGCTGCTTTAGAGGCAAAATTGAATGATGAGGTGAAAAAGAAAACGGAAATTGAAGGTAAAAGGCCTAATTTGGTTGCTGATTGTGAGTCTGCTAGAAGGGAATTTGAGGAAAAAGAGAGAAAAAGCGAAGAAGCAGAAAAAACGCGGGAAAAATTGAAGAATGAATTAATTTTAGTGCAGATAAAAACTTCGGGGAAAGAGAGAGACCTAAGAAACGCAGAGTTTGAATACGATAGAGATGATAGTGAAAGAAGAAGAATTATTGAAAGTGAATTTGTTTACAAAGGAAGAGGGAAGCCGACGGACTGGAACAATTTAAAATCTGCGGGGAAGAAAGGTCGTATAGAGAAAGTTATTGAAACGCTAAAGAAAAAAAGCACAGAGGCTGAAGAAAGCAGTCTTAGCCTTGAAGGTGAAGTCAGAGTCAGAGAGGATTATAAAAAAGCAGAGGGAGTCGTTTCTGGGTTAAAAGCTGATATGGAAACAACTATTAGCAAAAGAACGGTTTCTTCAAGAGGTAGAATTAAGTCGGCTGTTGCTGGGGTGAAAAAAGGTATAAAGAAAATTATATCAAAGAAAGGAAAGTCTGGCGCAGAAGTGGGTCGTGAAAAATAATTATTTTAAGCCTCCAACGAAATGTTGGAGGCTTTTTGTTTGACAATATAATGAGTTTTAATATATAATTAATCATTATGCAAATAGATGGTTATAGAATTAGGGCGCAAGAGTTTTTAAATAAATTAAGCGAAATAGAAGCTGTTCTTGATATTCCTGATAAAGAAAATCAACTTCACGAAATCGCACAAAAAGAACAAGAACCTTCTGTTTGGCAGAATTCTGAAGCCTTAAAAAAGTTGTCCCAAAAAAAAAGACAATTAGAAAAATTAATTAATAATAACAACTCGGCAAAAAAAAGGGTTGATGATTTTATTGCTATTCTAGATTTGTTTGAGGAATGTGGTGGAGTTGAAGAAAGTGAAATTCAAACAGCTTTGCAAGATGCACAAAATAGTGTTGAGGCTCTTTGGTTAGACACTTTGTTGTCTGGGAAATATGATAATTTGTCCTGTGTTTTAACATTACATTCGGGTGCGGGTGGAGAAGAGGCGCAAGATTGGACTGAAATGTTGAGTCGTATGTATTTAAGATATTGCGAAAAAGAGGGCTTTTCGACTACTATTTTAGATGTAATGCCTGGAGATGGTGCCGGGCTAAAAAGTCAAGCCATTCAAATTGATGGGGATAACGCATATGGTTATTTAAAATGCGAAAAAGGAGTTCATAGATTGGTTAGATTGTCTCCTTTTGATGCGGCAAAACGGCGACATACATCATTTGCTTCTGTAGAAGTTTCGCCGTTAATTGAAGATGATAACGAAATAATAATTAATCCTGATGACATTAGAGTTGACACTTATAGAAGTGGTGGGGCTGGTGGCCAGCATATTAATAAGACGGATTCGGCTGTCAGAATTACGCATATACCAACCGGTATAGTTGTTCAGTGCCAAAATGAACGAAGTCAAATCCAAAACAAAGAGCAGGCAATGCATATGTTAAAAGGCAAATTAGCTCAAAAGATGGAAGAAGAGCGTTTGGCTAGAATGCAAGAAATTTTGGGAGAAAGTAAGAAAATTGAATGGGGTAGCCAAATAAGATCTTACATCTTGCATCCATATAATCTTGTTAAGGACCATAGAACCGGATTTGAGACTTCTAATACATTAGCAGTGTTGGATGGAGATATTAAGCAATTTATTATTGCAGAGTTAAAGAGAAAATAGTTCGTTAGGAGAAGAAATGATAGTTTTAGCAATAGAAAGTTCTTGTGATGAAACGGCTGTGGCTGTTGTAGAAGATGGCTTTAGAGTTTTGTCGAGCGTTATATCTAGTCAAATAGACATTCATAAATTATATGGCGGAGTTGTTCCAGAAATTGCTTCCCGAAATCATGTTGAACGAATTGATGCGGTATTTAAAGAGGCTTTAAGCAAAGCCGGAATTAAAAAATCGCAAATTGATGCGGTGGCTGTAACTTATGGCGCCGGCCTTTTGGGGGCTTTGATTGTTGGTGTTAATTTTGCCAAAGGTTTAGCTATGGCATTAAACAAACCCTTGATTCCTGTTAATCATATTCATGCTCATATTGCAGCAAATTATATTTCCACAAAACTTGTTCCACCTTTTTTGTGCTTGGTTGTTAGTGGAGGGCATACAGCTTTAATGGAAGTTAAAGATTATACAAAGCCTAAAGCAATTGTTTCAACCACAGACGACGCAATAGGCGAGTGCTTCGATAAGGTTGCAAGGGTTTGTGGGTTAGATTACCCTGGCGGTCCAAACGTGTCTAAACTAGCGAAACTTGGCAATCCTAACATAAAATTTGTTTTAAAACCGCACAAGAGTAAGAGTTTTTCATATTCTGGGCTTAAAACAGCCGTGATTAATTATGTGCACAAATTACAACAAAAAAATGAAAAAGTTGTTGTTGAAGATATTTGTGCGTCATTTCAAAAAGAGGCTATTGAACAAATTGTTTCAATTTCGATTAGTGAGTGTAAACAAAGGAACATAAAAAAATTAGCGATTGCGGGTGGTGTTTCTGCAAATGAATTGTTAAGAACCGAATTGCAAAAACAATGTATTCTTAATAATATTGAATTTTTTGCTCCCAATTTGTCGTATTGCACAGATAATGCTGCAATGGTTGGGGCTTTAGCATATTTTTTATTTAAAAATCAACAAACAAGTAACTTTGAGCGAAATCAATCTAAAATTGCTCCGGTTTCGACTATTGCACTATAATAAAATATAATAAAAAACGACAAAATATCTCAAGACATTTGTTAAATTTGTAAAATAATAGTAAACTATGTTTAGGAGAAGTGTTTTTTATGACAAAAAAGACGATTCTATTGAAAATAATTCTACCAATTTGTTTGGGCGTTTTTTTGTTAGGGTCCGCGTTGGCTATTTATTTTTTTGTATTTAATCGGTCAGAACAAGTTATGTTATTTGTTCCAGACTCAAAAGAAGAACCTATTGAAACTGAAGATACATTAAAAGCAAAAGAATTTCTTTTTTCATATAGCGAAAGATTAAATGGTTATGCTGTAGCCGGTTATAAATTAGGTGAAAAAAGCGAAATTCAAATTCCTGATACATATAGGAACAAGCCAATTGTTGCCATCGGGAATGGAGTTTTTAAAAATTTTACCAAACTAACGTCAATAGTAATGCCGCAGTCTGTTATTAGTATAGACGCTTCGGCTTTTTCTGGTTGTATCAGTCTGTCGACAATAAATTTGCCAGATTCATTAACAAATTTAGGGGAACAAGCGTTTGAAAACTGCATTAATTTGACTCAAGTTGAACTTCCAAATAAATTAATAAACATTAACGATTATGCTTTTAATAATTGCACGGGATTAACCGAAATAGTAATTCCAGATAGTGTAACAAATTTGAGCGGGTTCTGTAATTGCACGGCATTAACCGAAATAACGATACCAGATAGTGTAACCAGCATAGGAAATTATGCTTTTAGTGGCTGCACAAGTCTTGCAAGTGCAACGATTGGCAGTGGAATAGAAAGTATAGGCTATGATGCCTTTAGTGGTTGCCCAATAGAAACACTAAGCATTAACTACAGCATAGTAGGGAGTGAATTTAACCAAACATCAATACAAACAAACTTAAAAACCCTGATTATAGGAGATAATGTAACCAGCATAGGAAATTCTGCCTTTT
>CALVJV010000006.1 GCA_944332395.1 uncultured Clostridia bacterium
TATGTTTGAAGTGTATTGCTTGTCTGGTGCAAATGTTGCAAGTTCCTGTTCATAATTTGATTATACAGCAAAAATATTGATACAGCTTATGTTATTATATATCACGCACATTCAAGCCCCAGGGCAAGCCTCATGTTGTAATATTCCTGCGTAGAGTCTTTCATTATACTGATAAGTTCTGTGTAAACACTCATGTCTGCTGTAGAACAGGTGTTTTTATCAGGTACCATTGGTTCCAATATAGTAACGTTAACGACAATTAAAAAGAGGATAACATTTGTTATCCTCTTTTTAATATGTTCAAGTGGTTAGGGCTTTAATTCACCTAACGCGGGTTGCGAATTTTACGTAAGAGTGAAGTCGAGCCCGCCCCGCCGGTGGCGGGCGAAGGGCGAGCGAACTCGAGAATGTGAGGGCAAAATTTGCGACAACGAAGTGAAGCAAATTACTTGCCCGAGAGACAGTAAAATTCAAGACACAAGTCCCGCCGTCGACACCATAAAAAAGCGGCTTTCAGGCCGCTTTTTTATAAGCTATTTGTTGAGCAAGTGTAAAGTATGTTCAGACCTACAAACTAACTATCTTACACAGAAAAAATATAAAAAAATTAATAAAAATTTATGTTAAAATTATTCTATGAAAAAAATTAAAAAGCCTAGTAATAGAGAAAATTTTAATTCTATCTTTATACTTTTAACAGTTTTTCCGCCCATTATTCCTGTTGCACTGTGTATGACTTATGATTTTTTGAAAAACAACGTTTCAAACGAATGTGCAATTTGCGTAACAAGTGTTCTGGTCACATTATTGATTAGCTTTGTTGCTTTTTATAATTTATTAGAAAATAAGAATGATTATTATAATAACGAGATTAAAAACATAGAACAAAAACACAAAGAAATAACTGACAAAATAATACAAGAAAATGAAAATTTAAAGACAAGTTATAATTTAAAAAATTACATTAAAGAAAACTTTGCAAATGGCTCAAAATATTTGGCACAAATGCTCAGCGATATAAATACCGTCGATTTTGACTTATTATCGCAATATTTACAATTTAAAAAGCATCCCGCAATCAAAAAAGCACAAGATGTAAAACAATTAAAAGAAAAATATAAAGAATTGCTTATAAAAGAACGGTTAATGCGCTATGAATATGATATGTTATTTAACCTATTTCCGGAACTTGAAAATTATTTAGAATATTATTCGGAAGAAAAATATAATTCAATAGAAGAAATAAAAGACGATTATGACTATGTTCAAAAATGGATCAGCAAGGAAGAATATAATTCTTTGGATGAAATTAGCCGTAACCAGCTTGCCTTGGACCGTTATATTGAATCACGTAAAAAAAGCAAATGGGCAATAGGACGAGATTATGAAATGTTTGTAGGCTATGAATATGAACAACAGGGATATAATGTTACATATTGCGGAATTACAGAAAGATTAGAAGATAAGGGCAGAGATTTAATTGCACAAAAAGGAAATGAAGTATTAATTATACAGTGCAAAAATTGGTCAAAACACAAAGAAATTCATGAAAATCATATCTGTCAGCTTTATGGTACAACTGTTCAATATAATATTGAAAATAATTCTTTATTCAAGGCAATACCTGTATTTGTCACATCCGCTACATTATCAGAAACAGCAAAAAAATTTGCCCAATATCTTGGGATTAAAATTATAGAAAATAAAAAACCGGGTGATTTCCCCAGAATAAAGTGCAATATTAATGGCAAAGAAAAAATTTATCATTTACCATTTGATCAGCAATATGACAGGACTGTTATTGGAGATAAAAAGGGAGAATTTTATGCTTGGAATGTTGCTGAAGCAGCAAATAAAGGGTTTCGCAGGGCAAAAAAATATTTTTATTCCAAATAACATATAAAGTTGATTTTTATTTATGTCTAATATCGCTTTTATATCTTGGCACAAAAGATTATGAGGTAGTTTGTACTAAATTTTTGTTCCGAATTAATATTCCTCGTTTTTTATCGTCCTGTTTAATTAGACGCACCCTAGACATAACCTCATCTTCTCCAATTATTTCATTAATATTATTTATTAGTCTTTCTTGCGCTTCTTCATCATGCCAATATATATTTATAACAGCATTCTTATTAGCTTGAAATATGTGTTTTAAAATTTTATGGTCAGTTTTATCTAATGAGTGTCCAATTACATAGAATACGGGTTCAATTTCGCTTGATTTTTTTAACAAGTTTAATAATTTTTGGTATGCTTCAATTGTATTGTATTTATGTCTCTGATTGTGTTTTTTAAACACATTAAAGTATGGGGAAATTGATCCATATTCATTGGAACTTTTAAAACTATGTGTTCCAAGTACGAGTTCACAATTATTATCATTTTGAGCTTTACCATGAATATATATAGTTTTAATATTATATTTACTATATGGATTCCTACTATGGTCATAAAGTTTAAAACAGGTATCCGTATAATTAAAACTTAAAACATATAGATCAGTATTTCTAGTTGATTCGTCATTGTTCAAAGATAATATATATTCGTCATTTCTCACCAATTTACTCATAACTTCATTCAGAAGATATTGTTCAAATGCTTGGGTAAACTCTCGTAATTGATCATATAAGAAATTAATAAAAAATTTGGGTTTTTCTAAATAAATTTTATATTCATTCTCTTTTGGAGTTGTTAAAACTTTATAATTTTTGGTAGTTATAATTTCTGTATTTGATGGCTTTTTAAAATATTTGCCATCAAATTGATTAAAGGTGAAAGAAGTATTGTTAAAATCAATTAATAGTATTTGAGGACAAAATAAAGAAGTATCTCCACTGTTTGTTGCTGTCGGATGTTGATTCATAAAGCGAACAACATTGTAAATTTCATTTTCCAGATCTATCCAAGTTTTGCCAAGTCGATCCTGTTTTAAAATAAAATGTTTCAGCCAAAGATTAGTTGCAAAACAACGTTTGTAATCAAAATATTTTACGGGATTGGGCGTATATAATTGAACTTTACAAAAATCCAAAAAATCTTTATATGAAGTTTTTAATCTATGGGCAAGGTCAAATCCATTTCCGATAATAAGAACGTCCATTATTCCTAATCCTTCTTCTTTATTTGCCTAGTTTTTCTATGATTAGGTAAAAAGTTTTCATCTGTTATAACCGGCTTGCCTGTTTCAATTTCAAGTCTTTTACGTGCCTCTTTTGCAACACTTCCACCTTGTTTAGCTACAGATTTATTCTCATCTAAAGTTTTAGGATTTCTTTGCTTCGAGATTTCTGTTGTTGATACTTCTGCAAGCATATTTAAAACAAGTTCCATATTTGACATGTTATCTCTAAGACTTTCCTTTTTTAAACCTTTAAAATCTTTATATTCGCGAGTTTTCATGCCTGACCATTCCTGTGTAAGAATATCTGTAAGAACAGCATATTCAGAGTTTTTGACACCGCTTCTCTGCCATTCATCTGTTAGTGCTTTTCTGATTTCAATAGATTTTAAACGCTGATTTACCCATTCAGGAGAATAACCTTTCGCCAAATAATATTGCAATGCCCTGTTAATAGCAATTTCAGGATCTTGCATTTCATCAAGCCTTTCACTTCCGACTTTTGCTAACCATAGTTTAAAAGGCTCGGCTTTAGGACTGGGGATAGACTGAACAAGCCGTAATATTCCTTCTGTATCAAGAACGTCGGTTTTATAATACTTCCCATCCGAAGATTGCATTTTCAGTTGGTTACAACTTGTAACCAACTGACTACCTTCCTTGCGTAGCCTGTTTTTAAGTACTTTCCAATAATTGTTAGGATTTGTGCTTCCTGACAATATACCTACAATATCAACGACCGAAAAATACCATGTTTCTTTTTCATTATCCCAACTGGTTCTTACCTTGTAATCTTCAAACAGTTTTATTGAAGTCTTTTTATCTTCCTCGTCCATATTAACTCCTTTTAATCCATTATACAATGAAAACTGAACTAGCGGCATTGCATCCCTAAAGCAATCCTCATGTTGTAATATTCCTGCGTAGAGTCTTTCATTATACTGATAAGTTCAGCGTAAACATTCATGCCTGCTGTTGAACAGGTGTTTTTATCAGGTACGATTGGTTCCAATATAGTAAATAGTAACGTTAACGACACCAAAAAAAGCGGCATTAATGCCACTTTTTTAATTGTAAATGCAGAAACGGGAATTTTTTATATAGAAACACCTGCTATTTATTCAAAAAATTCTGGCGGATATTCAACTATTGCATTAAGCATTGTTGATTTGCCCTGAAGATTTAAAGCCATAAAAAATTCTGATGGCACATCAA
>CALVJV010000007.1 GCA_944332395.1 uncultured Clostridia bacterium
AATACATTTTGAAGGCATGATTAATGATATTGTAAAATATCTCTATAAGTCTGAAGAAATAAAGCATGTAGAAAAAATAGGAATGTCACATGGTTCATTAAGAACTAAAAAAGGCACTCCTGATATAAAACTTTTAACTTCAGATAAAAATATTGCTATCCAGTGTTCAGTAGAAAAAAATATTTCTACTAAAATTGATAACGATATACAAAAATGCCTTGATCTTTGCAGAGAACAAAAAGAAATATTGCATGAAATATGCTTTTGTTATAATGGGAATATTTCTGTAGAAAAAATCCAGGACATTACGGAAAAGTTAAAAAAACAGAATATAAGCTTTCGATTTATTGGTATTGATGATATTAGGCGTCTTATTTATTTGGAGTGTCCTATTATTGCTCACGATTGGCTCAATATACCTCTTTCGAATGGTTCATTAATTTCATTAAAAAATTATGAAGAGACATGCAAATTCAAATCAGAACACGATGCTATGTTTTTATATCGAGAACAAGATAAAAAACAATTATTGAACCTTTTAAATAATAAATATGTTTTAATTAGCGGAAAGCCTGGCGACGGAAAAACAAGACTTGCAATAGAAGTAGCAAAATTGTGGAAGTCAAAAAACAATAACGAAGTCTTTGTCTTGAACAATAATACTTATGATTTTACGGAAGATTTTGAAAGGTTTTTATTTGCAGGCAATCACGAGAAACTACTAATAATTGATGATATAAATAGACTATCTATATTGGACAGAGTTATACAGTCTTTACAATTAAGGGATTTAGGTAACAAGGTTCATATTTTAGCAACAGTAAGAGACTATGCAGAAGATTCTGTAATGAAAAATTATCAGAAAGAATTCAATTTGTATAGACTTGCAGCTCTTTCAAAAGATGAGATTAAAGAAATTATATCAAAACAATACAAAATAAATCGAATGAAGTATCTTGATTATATTTTGAATGTATCTAAAGGTAATTTAAGATTTGCTATAATGGCAGCGAAAACAATGCGTAAAGAAGAAAATTCATTACCTTCAATTGCATCGATTGTTGAAAATTATTATCAAGAATTAACAAAAGATTTATCATTAAATAAAGAACAACTAGAGTTAAAACTCTTAAGAACCTTAGGTGTTTTTTCTTTCTTTGAGAAAATATATTTAAAAGATGCCAAATCTAATTTAGTTCAAAAGATATTAAATACATTTAAAATTTCAGAAGATGAATTTGAATATGCAATAAACTATTGGGATAATAAAGAAATTATTAAATATCTTTTTGACAACAATGTTGCATCAATGGGTGATCAAATTTTAAGGGCGTATATATTCAAATATGTTTTTATAGATAAAAAATATTTAAATTTATATGATTTGATAAAGAATTTCTTTAGTACAAATCTAGGGAATTTGGTCGATATTATTAATTCAATAAATTATATTTATGGATTACAAACTAAAATTACTGAAAATATACTAAAAATTCAAAACGAGTTATATGAAGAAAATAATCCTAAGCTTTATTCTTATTTAGAAGTTTTACAAATGGCAAATCCTATCGATTCTATTTATATGATAAAAACATTAATAAAAAACGGAGATTTGCAATATATACCACTACTTTTATCATATAGCGAAACAGAATATTTTGCAGAAGTACTTAACATCTTATTTGATTCTTATGTTTTATTGGATGATAAATTAAAAGACACAGTTGAAAAAGGTATTTTAGATAATTTTATTCCAAGCAAGCATTCTTATGATAATAATTACAATTCTCAAATTTCATTATTTAAAAAGTTATTATCTTTGGATGACAACTATAACGACATTGCTTTAAAAATAGTAAAAAGTCATTGTTCATTTGCTTTTCAAAGAACAGAGTCTGCAAAAATGTCTCTTAACCTTTATACAATTTCACTTGGATGGAATGACGGAGCAAAAACATACAGAAAACTACTATGGGAATTAATTAAAAAGTTATATAAATCATTATCAAATGAAGATTTGGGCAAATTATGTAGAGCGATCACTAATTATCATACATTTATATCTGCAGAAGACCTCATGGAAAATGAATATAAGCTATATAAAAATTTTATATCACAAATAAAACCAACTAATCTACATAAAAAATTATTGAAATATGAATTAGCGAAAAATTTTAGCATAATAACAAAAACAAAACGAGAGTTAATATATGATTTTTCAGGTAATATTTTATTAGAACTCCTAACTGTTGAAGAAAAAAATTCGTATAAATGGCCTTACAAATATGACGAATTGAAAAAGATATTGGCAAAACTTGACTTGCCAACTATCAAAAGCTTAATAAGAGACTTATCAAAGGCTACGATTTTTTACGGAGACAAACACAACTGGTCTATTGCCAATATTGTTTTAGCATTATTTGATTTAAAAACTTATCAAAATTTTAATAGATTTGATGTATTGAAATTGCTTAATACTTATTGTCCAAATATTCAATTAACTCCATCTCATGTTTTAAGCAAGATGAATAAAGATTGTGAAATGTCACAAATTAGAAGTTTCTTAAAAAAATCAAAATTTCAGCATAAGTGGAACTGGGTTCTTTCCACCTATATGTTTGAACCAATTGCCACCAACAGACTTTTAGTTCAATGTAAAAATCATTTTAGGGACATAAACGGAATACAAAGCTTTTGTGGAAATGAAAATGTTTTAAATTTAAAAAAATATTTTGAAATAGATAAAAACTTTTACATAAATATCACGAAAACAGTATTAGAAAATGGTAATGTTGGTTTATTGACAATGTTTGAAACAATCTTCTATCAAGATGATATTTCAATGGCATTAGAATTATACGCAAATAAAATTGATATACTTGTTGATTTGTATTTTAAAATGCTAGAAAAAAAATTACATATAGATTATGACCACAAATATATAAATTACTTCATTAATTTAGACAGAAAAAATCTAGTAAGATATTTAAATTGTGAAAAGAATGTAAGTCTTTCATTTATTTGGGAAAGGCAAGATTCTGAGGAATTGATCAGATATTATATTGACAACATTTTTAATGACGATACCAAAATATTATACAGGTTTGATTTAGAAAATATTTTAGCTGAAGCACCTCTAGATATAAAAATGAAAATTATAAAAGATATAGCCTTGCAACATTTTGATAATCACATAATTTTGTTTGAGTTATCATGTCTTATATCTGATTACAAAAAAGAACAACAAAGAGAATTTATTAAATTTTTAATTGACAATAATTACCCACCTGAAGAAATGGGTAGACTTTCTTTGGCAGACGGACCTCATTCGTGGACAGGAAGTGAAGTTCCTTTAATTGAGGACAATATCAATTTTCTAAGTAACTTAATTTCTGAGTTGACTGATGAAGGAGTTGTTTCAGATTATCTTGTCGTTTTAGAAAAAATAAGGAAATGGAAAGAACAGAGACTGATTAAAGTAAAAATTGAC
>CALVJV010000008.1 GCA_944332395.1 uncultured Clostridia bacterium
TTAGATGATATAGTAGAAGAAATAAACAATAGACCACGAAAAAGATTGGGTTACAAAACTCCTAAAGAAATTTTTTATGGGTGTTGCATTTGAGTTGACAATTTTCTGTTAATATTAAAATTAAAAGAAGCAATATTTTACAAACTTTGATTAATATATAATAACAAAAGTTAAAATTATAGATTAATAGAATGTTAATAAAAATGTGGGTGTACCTCAGCAGGATAGAGGGTTCGCCTCCTAAGTACCGACTTGGACTAAAATAAAAGTGATATATATCCCTAAATCACTGACATTTCACAATCATAACAAACTCACACAATCACCATTTGCACCCAAAGTGCACCAAAACACGAAAAAATAAATCACGCAGCCGTAGCTCAGCTGGATAGAGCGATCGCCTCCTAAGCGATAGGTCGGATGTTCAAATCATCTCGGTTGCACCAATTTTAAAGACCAAAAAGTTGGTCTTTTTTATTTATACTTATAACAATCTTTTAAAAATGTGCTATAATGATTGCAATGGGAGAATTATATGACAAAAGCAGAGAGAGAAATTGATTATATTATTGAATATTTATCTTCATATGTTGCAAAAATAAAAACAGCAAACAAAGCTGGGTTGTTTAATAATGCGGTATTATATGAGTTGTTTGCAAAAGAGATTTGTAAATTATGGTATGGCGTAGAATTTGAGAATTTAAATGCTGGAACATTTACATTTCCATATATAGACTTAATTTCGAAAGATTCTAATTTATATGTACAAGTTACTTCTCAGTCTGATTTAAATGAAAAAATACACAATACTCTTATAAAGATTAGAGACTCAAAATCGAACAAATACAAAGATATTCGTGAAATAATATTTTTTGCTTTAACACCAAATGAAGAAAAAATAAAAGATTATATAGGTAAAAATAAAATTGGAAATATATCGTTTAGAAAATCTAAAAATCTAATAACAATAACAAAAATAATTGAAAGAGCAAAAAACGATAGATTGTTTAAAACTTCTTTATACAATCTTTTACATGATGAGACAGAGAAAATCGAAAGAACACAAGAGAAGCTTAAACATATATCTGATCGTAGTAAAAATTTTTATCTTCCTAAAATAGTGGATACTATAAACGGAGAATATCATATAGACAGAACTAAAGATATAGAAAATATTAAAGCTTTAAACAAAAACAATATCTGCATAATAGGACCAGCTGGTTGTGGTAAATCGGCTCTTTGCAAAAATCTAGTTGAAAATGAAAATGTTTTATTATATGCAAGAGCCGAAAGTTTTTTGCAAGCAAACCATTTGAATAATATATGGGATATTAATATTAAGGATTTAATTAAATATACAAAAAGCAAAAAAATTATTTTTTTTATAGATTCTATAGAGTCTATATCTGATAAAAACTCAAAATTAGAATTATTGGAAGAACTTTATTGGTTAACAAATGATTTTAAAAATATTAATATAATAACATCTTGCAGAAATACTGATAACGGAATATTGCTTACATTGTCAAAATACATGGATTATTATAGTATTGGAAATATTGATACAGATGAATTTTCAAAAATAAAAAATAAATACCCGATTATTTCTAAGTTGTCATCAAACTTTGAATATAGCGAGTTTTTCAAATCTCCATTTTACCTTAATTTAATAATAACTAAATGTAATATCTCATCAAATTTTGAGAATGAACATGTTTTAAGAAAGTTTATTTGGGAAAATGTTATTTGTCTAAAAGATGTTTGCAAAAAATATGATTTAAAATACAATGAAATATTATCCACTGTCGTTAAAATAACTACTACTAGATCAATGCGATTTTTAATTGGTGTCCATAAAGAAGACTATGATAGTGACATTATAAATGCTCTAATTTCAGAAGATGTGCTTTGTTGCATTGATGATGATAAGATAAGATTAAAATATGATATTTATGAAGATATATGTTTTGAACATCTTTTTGATAAGTCTTTTGATGATTGCAAAAACAATTATTTAAATTTCTACAACGCTATTCTTCAATATGGAAACTGTGCATATCGAAGATACCAAATATGGATTTCAAACAAACTTTTTAACCAAGCCTCTGGCTACAATATTTTACATAATATTATTTTTTCTGATACCACTCCGAATGCATTAAAAAAAGAGACATTGATAGGAATTATAAAGTCTGATTATTGTCTTAGTTTAATTATAAACTATTCTGAAGATATTATAGAATGTGGAATTTTAAAAGAATTAATAGAACTGACTAACTTATATGCTTTTAACATAACAAAACTAAATGGGTTTACCAATCATATGTTATTATCCCCAAGCGGACAAGCACGTTCTGCTATTATACATATTTGCAATGAAAAAGAGATTTATAAAGATACTCAATACAAAGAAGATCTATTAATGATGTGCAATCATCTAACAATTCAAAATGAAATCTCAGATTGCTATTTAAATGATGCTTGCAGTATATTAGAATATTATTTAGAAGCTGAAATTGACGATTTTATAAAATCAAATGATTATCATTTAAAATCTTTAATATTAGATCATTTAAATATTCTCTATAAATATTCAAAAGTCGCAAAGGATTGGATAATTTTATTTTGGAAGAAACTGAATAAATGGTATAAAGAACCGGATGAGGATTTATCAGACTTTGCAAAAACGATTATAGAAAATACAATCAAAGCGGATAATTTTATGTTGTCAATATATTTATTAGAACCATTATGTGAATTGTTAGAACTTTATTGGTTTGAAGATAAATTTGTTGACTATTCAAAAATACCAGTATTTTGCAGAGAAGAAAAGAAAGGACTAATCAAAAGTTATAATCTAAGCCACAACGCAGAATCATATGAACATAGTTCTAATGAATCTTTATACAATAATAATTTCTTTAATAATATGTTTAATTTTAACTTTATTAAAGGCTTGAACTGGACAATAGAGATTGTCAACAAAATCGTTTCAAGATACTCTGACTTAGAGAATCCTTTATTAGAATATGAGGTGGTATTTGTAGATTCTGATAAAACAAAAACATATTGGGGACTGCCAGAAATGTGGATGGCAACATCACAAACTTATAACAATCCAATGCTTGTTGGTGATTTGTTGTATATTTTGAAAGATTATTGTATTGATCAAATTAAAAACATAAATATTGATATAAACAAGAGAAGAAATTTTGCAAATTTTATAAAAAATACCATTTATGAAAAAACAAACAACATCTTTCTGCTTTCTATCATAGAAGAAATAGGACTATCGTGTTCAAAAGAATTACCAGGCTACGCTTTGGATTTGGTAACAAATATTGATTTTGTTTTATTGGATTATACCAGATATAGTTTAGTGGCAAAAAATCCTACAAAAGAAATCTTAATAAAGCAAATGTGTTTAAAAATAGGACTTCCTTATATAAAAGATAGATATGAACACAAAAACACATCTTTGTTAGTTGATTATATGGCTAATTGCCAGCTATTATCTGATGATTCTATAGTTAAAAAATGCTATAAAATTATAGATTATTTGTATAAAAAAAATCAGAATGGAGATCCAAATAATTTATTACAAATTCAGAAAATGGATGTCAGAACTTATAAGAAAAGAAATTTTGCACCAGGAATAGAAGTTTTAGAAGCAAATATAACTGGTGAGGCAAAAGAAATTCAAAATCATTCAAAAAAGATTAACAAATATGATGTTTTGATTAATAAAGAAATTTCAGCATGCTTAATGAAAATTAAAGAACAAACCTTTGATTTTGATAAAGACTTAAAGTTAATAAATAATATTTTAAGAAATTCAAATAAATGTATTGTGAGACAATTTGACGATGCAATAATTGTTGTTTTAGGATCAATATTAACCAATAAAGAATTGGACAGTTATCATCGTGAAAAATATTGTAATTACTTACTTTCTGGATTTGAAGGGTTTTTAAACAATAAAGGATTTATCATAAATGATTTGCATCCTATTATAATTTTATTTTCTCAAGTGAACGAAAATATTTCAGCAAAAATGAAAAAAAGAATCAAATTATTAATGTTAAATATAATAATTTATGATGGTCAAGATGGCACTATTTCTCAATTTAAAAGAATCCTAAATTTATATTTGGGAAAAAATTTAACATTATCTAAAGCTTTATATAATACCATTATTAAGTTATCAGAAAATGAAATGAATCATCAGTATTATAACTTAAAATATTATCAAGATACCCAAAATGAATTCATTGATTTTGTTCCTAATGAAACACCTCATCTTTCTGGAGTTGATTATATAATAGAAAAAAACGGTGCAAATAAATTTGAAAGCAAAGAAGACGAAATAATTACAAAATATTTAATAAAAGAAGAAGCTCTCGTTTTAAATGATTTTAACATTAATAATTATGATATTTCTCTTTTGTTAAGCATTGTGCACTGTAATATTTCTTTATTAAATAATGAGCAAAGAGAGATTGTTAATCAATGTTTAAATTGTTTATTTAACAACATGCTCAAAAGCAACCATGGTTGGTTAGACGTAGTTTCATATTATAATGTATGTGACTTGAAAGATTTTTTAAAAACACAAATAATAGATGCAAAAGCACATTCTTTTGTTATTGATATGTTGTTTAATAATTTAAATAATGTAAATTTTGATCATGAGGCTGTTGATTTTTGCAATGAAATTTTTTCTCAATTATCTTTAAATTATTTTGACTCCTATAATAACCAAACTGAAAGAAAGTTATATCAAAACATAATTTTAAAAATAGAAGACTACATACTTGGAAATAATAATACTCCTCAGAGTATGTACAAATCATTAATATTTGGAATGCCAAAATGGTTGTCTAGTTTTGAAAAGTGTAAAACAGAATTTACAGAAGAAAATATTGATTTTATTAATAATCAATTTATAAAATTTGGAGAGTTCTGTTTTAAAGATGTATTAATAACAATTAAGCAGTTTAAAATTGATAAACTTGTACCAAATATTTTAATTTCCTTAAGTGTAATAATTGAAAGTTTATTTAATAAAAATGCAGTTTTGCTAAAACAATTAGTTTTTGAATTTAGATTTATAGTTGTTGAAATTATTACCACAGCATATTTAAAGACAAATAGATTAATAAAAAAGAACCAAAAGTTAATAGATTCTTACAAAAAAATGTTAGAAATCTTAATAAATTTAAGAATTCCAGAAGCGGCAGTTTTATTAGACGAATTTAATCTACATTAAAAGACTCCTAAGAGTTTCATCTCTTAGGAATCTTTTTGTTATTCAAATATTTTATTTAGTATTTCACTTGCGTGGATATCTGAGTTCTTTATGAAGTGACTGTAGAAGTCGCTTGTGGTTGATGCTTTTGAGTGTCCTGCACGGGCAGATACTGTTTTCATATCTACTCCTGCTACTAATTGTAAGGTTATGTTTGTGTGTCTTAGGGAGTGGAGAGTTGCTTTTGGCAGGTCAACTTTTGCCAGTGTTTTTTGTAGCCATACTCTGAATAATCCTGGTGAGATATCTGTGCCATCTTCTGTGCAGAATAATCTATCGGTATTTCCAAGTCTATCTCCAAGATATTTCTTTTGATTTAGCCACCATATTTCGTATTCTTTCAAATAGTCAATCAGTTTGTCTGGCATTGAGATTGTTCTTTTTGAGTTTT
>CALVJV010000009.1 GCA_944332395.1 uncultured Clostridia bacterium
TTGATAAATTGCCAATTGCAACCAAAACCAATTTAACGTTTGCAAATTGGAAAACTTCTGATCTTGATTTTGTTGATGTTGACACCGAATTTAGTAATGACGCGACTTTGATTGCTCATTGGAAAGCATTGGTTAATTATCAGATAGTTGACCAAAATGGTCAAATTATAGCTACGGAGCTAATTAATGACTTGGTGGAATTAGGTTCATCGTCATCAAATTTAGAGAATCTATTATTAAAGTGGAATAATAATGAAGGTCTTTCAAACTTGCAGAATGAGTATTACTCTGGTAGAGACTCATTGTTTAACAAGTTTACTTTAAATAATAGCACATATAGATTTGGTGGATTAAAAGAAATTGATGGACAGGATTATTTTAATGGAGAGATAAATCAAAATATGATATTATCTATTGTTCTTATTGAAAGGACTTTTGTAACTTTCGAAATAGATGATGATGAGAATTCGGTTATTGGTATTGAAGATTTTTCAGAATATTTTAATTCCATTTTAAGTGAATTGTTAGATAAAAATATTGAAGTTGTGTTGAATTTATCTGGAAAACCTGAAATTGTTTATGAACAAAATAAATATAAATTTGTTATAGAAGGAGATCTTGGAACTAGTTTGTCATATTATTTTAATGGGCCAACAAAGACAGGCGCGTTATTTGTGGGTTGGGAAAATATTCTAACTTTAGAACTATGGACAAAAGAACAGCCTTTAAATTTAACCGAGAATGGTTTAATATTTAGGGCTAAATATGTTGAGTTGGAAAATAGTATTCAATTTTTATATTTTGATGGAGCTAAATATATTGCGTATTCGATTATGTCTTTTGAAGAGTTAAACTTTGGAAGCGAAAACTTTATTGAATTGAGTTATGAAGACATAAAAGGAGATTATGTGTTTCAAAATATAACTGATGATTCTGGGACGGAGTATTGTCCATTAAAAGTTATTAAATTTAATAATATTGTTCCAAATAGTGAAATTATGACTGATATAACAACACCAGGCGCTGATTTTTCGATTGTGATTTCAAAAGAAGATTTCTTAAATGGCAATGTTTATGTGTATATAGTGTATAGCCCTCTGACCGAATAAATTTATTTATAATGGTTGTAATTTTTATGTAATGTGATATAATAATAATAGCCGTGCTAGATGGGGAGCTGGCGGTGCCCTAATCCTGCAATCCGCCATAGCAGGGTCGAAGGCCAATTTAGGGTTCTTTAGTGGAAGGCTGCGTTGTGCTTTTAGATGTTGATGAAAAGGTCTTGTGCAATGTTGTCTTGTGAACCATGTCAGGGCTTGACCGCAGCAGCATTAAGCAAATCGCAATATGTGCCACAAGGTAGCTTTTTTGGAGTTTAAATCACAATTTACGCTTCGGCTTGAGTATTCGACATTGGATGCACGGTTTTAGAAAAGATTCCATTTTTGGAGTCTTTTCTTTATATATTGTTAAAATCGATTGGATTATGGATAAATATTGTTTATAATTGTAATGAGGTGTAATTATGGCAAACAGAAAAGATTCTTTAGCTAGACAATTTATTGATACATATAATAGAATTGACAAGGCATTAAGGGATATTTTTAACTTAAAGCCTTCTATCAGTTATTCAGATGCTGTAAGGCGAGCCTCTGCCATGAGTTCTATTGTCAGAAAATACGAAGATGATTTAATTGATTTTGGCCGTCTTAGAAACGCTATTGTGCATAGAGCCACTGATATGCCAATTGCCGAACCGCATGAGGATATTGTTGAAAAATTTAAGCAAATTGAACGAATCATTACAACTCCACCACTTGCAATGCAAATTGTTGGGAATAGGGCTGTTACATCAATGTCTGCTGAAATATCTTTGGCAGAGTTGATTAAAGAAATGTATAAAACAGGGTATTCTAATATTCCGGTATATTTGGATAAAACTATAATTGGAGTTGTTAACAGAAAAATGATTATTGATAGTTTTGGCAGGGCAATTTTGAACGGTGTAAAGCTTGAGGATTTATTTAAACAAAAAGTTGTTGATGCGTTGGAGGTTTATTCTATAACTGCTCATTATGAAGTTGTAAGTGAAAAAGCAACAATTGATCAGGTTTTGTTTATGTTTCAACAAAATAGAAAATTGTCGGTAGTTTTAATTACCCAAAATGGAGATTATACTAAGGAAGCTTTGGGGATTGTTACTACTGCTGATGTTATAGATATGCAAGATATATTGGATAATTATTGATATGAAAATTGCAAAAAATTGGAAAGATTATCAAATAATAGAAGCCTCTAATGGTGAGAAACTAGAGAGATGGGGTGATTACTTTTTGTTAAGACCTGATCCACAAATTATTTGGGATTTAAAAGTCAATTTGTCCAGTTATAAAAATTTAAATGCTCATTATCAAAGGACAAGTTCGGGTGGAGGAAATTGGCAAATTGTAAAACCTTTACCAGAAAGTTGGATTATAAAATATAAAAATTTGAATTTTTGCGTAAAACCAATGGGGTTTAAGCATACTGGTGTTTTTCCAGAGCAAAGTGTAAATTGGGATAAAATGATAGATTTGATATCTCAAAGTAAAAGAAAAATAAAAGTATTAAATTTATTTGCTTATACCGGGGGTGCTACAATTGCTTGTGCTAGTGCTGGAGCAGAGGTTTGTCATGTTGACTCGTCAAAAGGTATGGTTGAAAGAGCCAAACAAAATGCAATGTTGTCGGGCCTTGAAAAAGCACCAATAAGATATATAATTGATGATTGCAGAAAATTTGTTGAACGAGAAATTAGACGAGGTAATTTTTATGATGCA
Source organism: uncultured Clostridia bacterium (assembly GCA_944332395.1). Classification (GTDB taxonomy): domain Bacteria; phylum Bacillota; class Clostridia; order Christensenellales; family UBA1242; genus CALVJV01. Next base: position 2,820 of record CALVJV010000009.1, read on the forward strand.
ATAATAATGGATCCGCCGTCTTATGGCCGTGGAAACAATGGAGAAATTTGGAAGTGTGAAAACGATTTGTTTGATTTTGTAAAACTTTGTATGAAAGTGTTGTCAAAAGATGCAATATTTGTTTTAATAAATTCATACACAACAGGTCTCGCCCCTAGTGTTTTATCTAATATATTGAAATTGACTGTTCCAAAGAACGGGGGAATTTATAGTGATGAAATAGGCTTGCCAATAAAGGATAATTTGGTTTTGCCATGTGGGGCATCGGGTTGGTGGATAAAGGAGAATTAATTTTGGAAATTTTGCATGAAGACAATCAGATTATAGTGGTAAAAAAAGAACAGAATATCCCATCTCAAGCGGATAACTCGCAAGATAAAGATTTGCTTAGTTTAGTTAAAGAATATATTAAGCAAAAATATCAAAAGCCCGGAAATGTATTTGTTGGATTAGTTCATAGGCTGGATAGGCCTACTGGTGGAGTTATGGTTTTTGCAAAAACAAGCAAAGCGGCAAGTAGACTTGCAGAACAGGTGGTTTCTGGAACTTTTGAAAAGAAATATTTGGCGGTTTTGGTGGGACATCCAAAAGAAAAACATGCAAGATTGGTGCATTATTTGCGAAAAAATGAGAGAGAAAATATAGTAGAAGTTGTTCCAGCGTTAACAGAAGGCGCAAAAAGAGCTGAATTAGAATATACTGTGCTAGATACTAAAGGAAATTATTCGCTAGTTGAAATTAAATTATTTACTGGTAGATCTCACCAAATAAGAGTTCAAATGAAGGCGATTGGTTGTCCAGTTTATGGAGATCAAAAATATGGCGGTCCATCAATGAAAAAAGCAAATTTAAATTTATTTGCATTTGAACTTAAGTTTGTTCATCCAGTAAGTAAAGAAAAACTAGTTTTTAGAGCCTATCCCCCAGAAGATAAACCAGCTTGGAAACTATTTAAATTAGATCCATTCTTATTAATATCAAAATCTCAAGATTGAAAATAATTTTAAAAAAGTGTTTTATTTTAATAAAACACTTTTTTGAGTTAAAATTTTTAAATTTATAAAAAATTTGATTGCCATTTGTGTTTAATGACTATTTTTTAACTTTTTTATTGTCACTTGATTTTTTTAATGCAACTGTAACTGCTAAAGAAACGGTTGCGCCAACCATTGGGTTATTTCCCATGCCAATAAATCCCATCATATCTACATGAGCTGGCACCGATGATGAACCGGCGAATTGTGCATCAGAATGCATTCTTCCCATTGTGTCTGTTAAGCCGTAGCTTGCAGGTCCAGCTGCGACATTGTCTGGATGAAGAGTTCTGCCTGTTCCTCCGCCACTAGCTACTGAAAAATATTTTTTATTATGTTCTGTTGCCCATTTTTTATATGTGCCAGCAACTGGATGTTGAAACCGGGTTGGATTTGTTGAATTTCCAGTTATTGAAATATCAACCTTTTGATCAATCATGATTGAAACACCTTCAGAAACGCTATCAGCACCAAAGACCAAAACTTTTGATCTTTCTGACTTTGAAAATGAAATAGGTTTTTCTTTATTTAAAACACCAGTTTTATTATCAAATGATGTTTTTATATAACTAAATCCATTGATTCGTGCAATTATTCTTGCTGCATCTTTACCAAGTCCATTTAAAATTACTTTTAGGGGAGTTTTGCGCGCTTTATTTGCGGTTAAAGCGATTCCGATACTTCCTTCTGCTGCGGCAAATGATTCATGTCCAGCTAAAAAACAAAAGCATTTTGTGTTTTCTGACAGAAGCATGCTAGCCAAATTTCCGTGACCAATACCTACTTGTCGTTCATCTGCTACACTGCCAGGCACACAAAATGCTTGTAAGCCTGTACCTATTATTTTTGCGATATCTTCTGCTTTTTTTTCTTTTGATAAAATTGCGGCTGCTGTGCCTGCAGTGTATGCCCAAACGGCATTATCAAAGCAAATAATTTGAATTTCTTTTACGATTTTTTCAACATCAATGCCAAAGTTAAGACAAATTTGTTTTGCTTGGTGTAAATTTTTTATTTTATTTGCTTTTAAAAATTTATCAATTGATTGTTGTCTTTTTTCATATCCTTCCATTTCAATCATAAATTTTACTCCTTTCTGGGGTCTATATATTTCACAGCTTCTTTAAAGCGTCCATATTCTAAAGTGTTTTTTTCGATGGCATGTTTGGGGTCTGATCCATTTTTTATTTCATCAATCATTTTTCCTAAAGCTATGTATTGATATCCAATTATTTCATCATTTTTGTCTAGTGCGAGCTTTGTTATATAGCCCTCTGTAGTGGATAGGTAACGAGGTCCTTTTTGGAGTGTTGAGTAAGATGTTCCAACTTGGCTTGTTACACTTTTACCTAAATCTTCAAGACCAGCACCTATTTCAAGTCCGCCATCTGAAAAAGCTGACTGACTTCTTCCATATACGATTTGAAGAAATAATTCTCGCATTGCAACATTTATTGCGTCACATACTAGATCGGTGTTAAGTGCTTCAAGTAAAGTTTTTCCAGGCAATATTTCGGCTGCCATGGCCGCAGAATGAGTCATGCCACTACAACCAATGGTTTCGACTAGGGCTTCTTGGATAACTCCGTTTTTTATATTTAGGGTTAATTTGCAAGCTCCTTGTTGTGGAGCACAGCCGCCAACTCCGTGAGTTAATCCAGATATATCTTGTATTTCCTTTGCATGTATGTATTTTCCTTCTTCTGGAATAGGGGCATTAGAATGAATTGCTCCACTTTTGATAAATTCGCAATTATTAATATGTTTTGAGATCATAAAAATCCCTCCTTTGGTTAGTATAACAAAAAATAAAGAAAAAACAAATGAAAGTATGGTTTGGTTGACCAAAAATAAAAATAATGTTAACATTTTTATATGTTTGGTGTACTAAAACGGTCTGAAAGCATTATTATAGAAAACAAGTCTAAGTTTATAGGCATATTGATACCTGTTGATAACGAAAAAGAATTTGATAAATGTTTATTAAAAATTAAAGAGGAGTATAAAACTGCAACACATATTACATTTGCATATTCAATAAATTGTGTTGAGATAGCTTTTGATGCTAATGAACCCACATATACGGCTGGGCTTAGTATTTTAAATCAAATAAAGAAATACCAACTTAAAAATGTGGTTTTGTTTGTTGTTAGATATTTTGGTGGGATAAAATTAGGAAAGTCAAAGCTTAGACAAACCTATTCAAAATGTGCAGAAGGCACAATTAGAAATGCCGAACTCATTGAGTTTGTAAGAACTATTAATTGTACTATTAGCGGCTCTGTTTCTGATGTCGCGAAGTGTGTGAAAACTTTGCAAAGTCTTGATATAAAGATAAAATATTTAGATGCCAATACTATTAGATGTAAAGTTCAAAGCGAATTTGAAAAGTTTAGAAATTATATTGGTTCTTTAAACATATTAGAAATAGAAGAAATTGAGGAACTAAAATGTCAATAATAACAAATATAACGGCACAAAAGAAGAAAGGAAGGCATAATATTTATTTAGATGGGTCTTATTTTTGTAGTTTAGATGACTTTACTGTTTTATCCGAACATTTAAAAATTGGAATGGAGGTGTCCGCCGAACAACTAAATGAAATACAGGAAAAAAATGAGATAGAAATTGCATTTTCTAAATGTATTAGGCTGATTAGTGTTAGGTTGAGATCAGTTTTTGAATTAGAAGAGTATTTAAAGTCGAAGGGATATCTAGATAAAGTTATAAAAAATGTAATAAAAAAACTAAAAGATTATAAATATCTTGATGATATTGTTTTCTCAAAAGCATATATAAACGCTCATAAAAATTATGGTAAAAATGTTTTAATGCATAAGTTAATGCAAAAAGGAATAAAAAAAGAAGACATTAAACTTTTTTCTGCCGAAGAAGAAAAAAATAACGCAAAAATAATGGCAAAAAAATATGTAAAAACGCATTCGGAAGATTTAAAAACAAAAGAAAAATTGTTCAGATATCTGTTTTCAAAAGGATTTGATTACGAAATCGTAAAACAAGTTTTAAACGAAATTTTTAAAAGTGAAATAGAGGAGATTTAATTGTGAAAATTGCAAGTGGAATTGATATTGTTGAAGTTGCTAGGATAAAGAAATTGGTAAAAAACAAATTTTTGGACAAAATTTTATCTGATGAAGAAAAAAAGTATGTAGGGCAAAAATTAGATGATGGAGATAGAGTTTCGAAATGTCATTCAATAGCTGGATTGTTCGCGGCAAAGGAGGCCGTTTTAAAGGCTTTAGGTGTTGGTGTTTTAAACGGAATTTCTTTAAAAGATGTTGAAATAGGACATGACTTAGATAATAAACCATATTTAACCTCAGTAAAGAAAATAGAAGATCATTTGGGTGTGGGGTTTGAGTGCTGCATAAGTATATCCCATGAATCACAATATGCAGTTGCAATAGCAATAATTGAATATAAATAGTCGTATTTTTGCCCATTTTAGATTTGATTTTTAAAATATAAATTATAAAGAGGTATTGACTTTGTGATTTAAATATGATAAACTTATGGTACAAAAATAGGAGGATTGTGTATATGACAAAAGGACCTATAGAAAGATTGATTGCAGGATTAAATAGAATTGTAAAAAGTTCAAAGTCTGATACTGAAAAATTAGAAGAAGTAAGAAAGCTTGTTGAAAATACTCAAGAAACCCAGAGGCGTTTCTTTAGAACAGTTCTTGCTCGTAAATATTTTGCTCCGTTGTATAAAGGAATTACAGGAAATGAATTAACAGAAGATCAGATACAATTGTTTGGGAAAGATACTGGTAAAGTGAAACTTGATTATAGAGGTAAAGAAATTGATGGTACTTTGTTCTCTCACTTTGGATTTTTGATTTCAGAAAATGCTCGTATAAAAGCTGAAAAGAAATTGGATCATTTAAAACCAATTTTTGAATATTTGGGAATTAATGACACACATGAAAGAGAACGTCTTTTTCAAGCCCTTGGTAGTGTTACAAGCGGTGGTTCAAGCGAAATAAAACTTGTTATAGACGGCAAAGAACAAAAATTTGAAACTATAGAGAAAGCTCTTGAGTATGTATCTCATGTTAGAGCAAATAAAGAGACATTTAATAATTATATTGATTTAGGTAAAAAATTTTATAGCGACTTAACAGAAGAGGCATTTGAAAAACTTGCAAAAGGCGAAAAAATTGAGTTAACTGAAAGTGACACAACTGCAAAAAAAGTTGAATTTAAAAAACTTGATGTTTTGATGTCTACAATACTTTTTAAGAGTGCAACTGAGTTGGATAGAATTAGCCACCTGGTTGGAGTTCATGTGGATTTCCAAGCATTTGAGATAAAATATATCAATGATATTTTTAAAGCATTTGGTTTTAATGAAGATGAAGATAAATTAAAAGAATTATTTGTTGAACATAAAGATAATCCAGATTATAAAGTGAAAGTCACTGTTGATGGGATTGAAAGATCCTTAACTAGAGAAGAGTTAATTGAGGCAAGAATTGAGCAAATTAAGAAAATGGCATTAAGTAAAGATGCAATTAAAGAGAAATTAACTGCAAAATTATCTGCTTATTCTGGAACATACCTTCCTGATGCTTCTGTGCTTGCAGCTTTGATTATGGGAGAAAAAAGAGAAATTAGCGGAGAAGAGTATAGCGATATTGGAGCTTACATTAATTCTCTTTGTGAAAAAAATTCATACTTAAATGAGAATTTGGCAAAAGCAAAAAAGAAAAATAAAGGATTAAAAATTGCGGTTGCGGTTTTAGCTGTGGTTCTTGCTGGAACTATTATATATTTAGGGTTTGATCATGGAGGCGTGATAAAGTATAATAGGGATACAGATGAACCCCAACCTGGTATTAATCCAGATGGTGACAACACTCAGAATCCTGGCATTAATCCTGACGAAGATGATAACCAAAATCCTGGAATAATACCTGGAGGCGATGATAAAGACCCAGAAGGAGACGGTGGAAATCAGCCTGGTGATGACGAATCTGGAGACGATGATGAAGAAATCACTGGTGGGCAGACTAATACTGACATCGTTGTTGATGTGCCCTCGATTGGGGAAAATGAAATAGATGCAAGTGTAACGACAGCGCCTAGTTATGATCGAATAAATCCTGAAGATAAAACAGAAAGATTTATTGAGTATGTTGATGGTGCATATATAGTTAAAAGAGAAGTTTTAAATGATGCTGATAAGACATTAAAAGAAACTTTATACTATGATTATGATCTTAAGGAACAGTCTGTTACAGTTACAAGGATAAACGCAGTAACACAGGAAAGACAAACGTTAGTATATCAAATGCAAGAAGATGGTAGTTATGATTTGGTTTCTGTCGTTGACGACGAAGGGAACGAGATTGCTTTCCCGGTTGGAAGTTTTGAAGAAGAAAATGCTGGCCAGCAAACAATAAAGAAAGATGAAGAAGCAAGTGGATCATATAGTGGTGCTGGCGAAAAATTATCATAAAAGGAGAGAAAAAAGTGAGAGGACGTTATCGCGGAAGAATTTCTGATGGTTGGAAACGTATTCCAAAATGGGGGAAGGTTGCTATAATTGGAGGAAGCGTTGCTGCTCTTGTTGGCGGAGCCATAGGTGGACATTATATTTATACCAGTAATATGGACGATAAACAACAAGAACAGCAAGAGCAACAAGTTGTAAATGCTCAGCAAATCGAAAATTTAATGCAAGAAAATGCTGCCGTTAGGAGTGTTGTATTACTTTCTTATTTATCAAAGATGGATGGGGTAGACAAAGATTCGTGTTTAGCTATTTTTTCGACACAAAAACCTGAAGACGTTGATAGTGTTGTATGGAATTTTTGTATTGATTTTGGTTGGGATTATGCCGAATTTATAAATCAGGGTTATGAGTGTGAGTTTGCTTTAGGATCAGAGCAAGTTAATGAAATATTGAATGGAATTAAAGATGAGTCTCAAAAAACGGCTTTTACAGTAGGGCTTAAATATAGTGACGAAATTGATGCTATGAAAGAAAGCAATGTTGAAGAACCAGAGAATCCAGGAAATGATGATTCTCAAGACGATGAAGAAGATGAAATCCAAGAAGAAGATCAGAGAGAAGAGGCTGTTGTTTCGGATAGCTTTGTAGTTGGTGATTTGGTTTATAGTGGAAATTCACCAGTGGCTGTAATTGTTGATGTTAATGGATCTAAATATATGTTAGCTTGTGATGCTGAGGGGAATATTTCAAGTGAAGAGTGGGCAAAACTTGAATCCACATATAATGTAGTTATTGATGAGGAAAATAGACAAATAGTTGCAGACTTGGTATCTAATACGATAGAAGAAAATGAAAATAGTCAAGTTTCTATAAATCCTGGGCCAGGCTCTGGAGATGTTTCGGAATCAGGACCATCAATTGGAAGATAATTAAAAAATTCAATAAAAACGCCGAAAGGCGTTTTTATTTTTTACATTTGACAAACAAAAAAAAGATTTATATAATACAAATATGAATTTAATTTGCAACAGAGTTGCCTTTTCAATTTTTGGATTAGATATTTATTGGTATGGTATTATTATGGCCTTTGCCATATTGTTGGCATTTGTTTTAGTTTTAATTTATTGCATAAAGAAAAAACATGGCTCAGATTTTGCATTTGAACTTCTTTTGGCTACTGTAATTCCAGGTATTTTATTTGCAAGGTTGTTTTCTGTCTTGTTTGAAGAGGGCTCATCGATTTTAGATTATTTTTCTTTTAGAAGTGGTGGAATGTCAATAATTGGAGCGGTTATAGGAGGTGCTTTTGGAGTTTCTATATTATGTTTGATTAGAAAAAAGAACTTTTTGGATTTGGCTGATATTATTGTTCCAGTTTTAATTTTAGCTCAAGGAATTGGAAGGTGGGGTAATTATTTTAATCAGGAAGTTTATGGCCAATTAGTCACTAATCCTGCTTGGCAAAAATTCCCATTAGCGGTTTTTATTGCCGAAGAAGGTGCATGGTTCCAGGCATTATTCTTTTATGAATCAATATTTGATATTTTAGGATTTATATTATTATCTTATTTGTTGCTAAAAATAAAACGTAGAGGTTTGCCTACAGGAGTTTATTTTGTATATTATGGAGTTTTAAGAACAGTGCTGGAATCTTTTAGAGCAGATGAATTTATATTAAAATTCAATGGAGCTCCAGTTTCTCAAATAATGTCTATATCAATGGTTATGATAGGTTCGGCAATATTAATGCATGTGCTTATTGAATTTGTAAAGGAAAAAAAATTAAATAAATTAATGCAAGATAAATAGAGGTTTTAAATATGTCAAATTTTAGTAAGGCGAAAAAATATTTTACAAAATCTGAAATTGAAACAAAAATTAAAGAGTTGTTGTCCGAATCGGAAATGCAAATTTCAGATTTAAATTCGGTTATTGCTGGTTTAAAAATTCAGATTGAAAAGCAACAAAAAGAAATAATTGAATTAAAAAAACGCGAAAAAATAATTAGAACAGCTCTTATTTCGGCAACCGAACAGGCGAAAGTTGCATATGATGAGGCAAAGGACAAACATTCTCATGACTTATTGAGATTAGAAAAATTTTATTCTAAATATGAATCCTTAATAAACGACAAAAAAGTTTTGGAAGAATTTTCTTATGATCTATCAGAATTAATAAAGGATTTTAAAATGGGCGTTGGCGCTGGAGAATTGGCTAGACGTCGTGAATTAGAGAAGGCAAGAAAAAAAGTTGAAGAAGCCAACAAGAATACGCAGATTGCACAAAAAGATATAGAACAAAGATATAAGCTTGCTTTGGAAAAATATCAACAATTAGCAATTAATTCAAGTAGTGAATTTTCTATTGAAGAAGCTTTAAACCCAACAGCGAGTTTAGAAGAGATAATGAAAGAGATTTTTAAGAAGTGAAAAAGAAATTTAATGATAATTGCTTAAATTTGGAAAATAATAAAAAAATTTTGTTGCATGTTTGTTGTGCGCCTTGTCTTGCCGCAGCTCTGGATAAATTAAAACATAAAGATGTAACGGTTTTTTTTTACAACCCCAACATTCAACCATTTGAGGAGTGGGATCATAGGAAGTGTGAAGTTGAAAAATTAGTTGATTTAGCAAGAAGCGGATTGTTGGGCGAGGGATTTGAAAAATTAAGTTTAATTGTGCCAACGCAATTAGTTGATAATTTTTATAAAGCAATTCAAAATTATAGATTCTTAGGGGAAGGAAGTGAGAGATGTTTAACTTGCATTAAACATAGACTATATGAGACTTATCAGTTTGCAAAAAATAATGGATTTGATTATTTTGCTACAACTTTGACAGCTAGTCCGCATAAAGACGCAAAAAAAATTAATTTAATTGGAAATGAATTAAATTTTAATATGTATATTCCAACTGATTTTAAAAAGAACTCTGGAAATTTAAAATCAAAAGAAATTTGTGAGTCTTTTAAAATTTATAGACAGAAATATTGTGGTTGTGTTTTAGATACAGTCGTGACGCCTTTTAGAATAGGAAATGTAAAAATTCCAGGACGATTGGTTTTGGCGCCAATGGCTGGATTTTCTGATGTTGGATTTAGATATATTGCAAAAAAATGCGGGGCTGCATTAACATTTACTGAAATGGTAAGTGCAAAAGCATTAATTTATAAAAATGATAAAACTTTGGATTTATTGAGAACGACGGATATTGAATTTCCAAGAGTTGTTCAATTGTTTGGTCACGATTCGGAAGTTATTTGTAAGGCTGTAAAACTAGATGTTTTACAAAAATTTGATATAATAAATTTAAATATGGGATGTCCAATGCCCAAGATATACAAAAATGGTGATGGGGCTGCGTTGTTGGAAAAGCCAGAATTGGTTTTTGATATTATTGCAAATTTAAAAAAAAACACAGAAAAACCAATTACTATAAAATTTCGTAAAATTGAAAACATTGAAAAAACCATTGAATTTGCACAAACTTGTGAAAAAGCAGGGGCTGATGCCCTCATATTACATGCTAGAACAAAAAGCCAGTTATATTCTGGATCTGTTGATTGGGATTGTTTAAAGTTGGTTGCGGACAACGTTAATATTCCCGTTATTGCAAGTGGAGATATAAAAGATATAAAGCAGGCTGAAGATTGTTTAAAAAAGTATAATATTAAGGCGGTAATGATTGGTAGGGCTGCAATTGGAAATCCTGGAATATTTGGTAGAAATATTGATCCAAGGGACGCAATTTTGTTACAATTAAAAATAAATTGTGAAAATTTTGGCGAGAGAAAGGCTTTATTGGATATAAAAAAACATATTTCTTATTATTTTAAGTGTTATAACAACGCAAACAAAATCAGGCAAAGGTTGTTAGATGCTCAAACTCTTGAGGAGTTTAAATCTATATTACAAAACATATAACTACGTTTGACATTTTTTTTAAAATCTATTATTCTACAAAAGAGGAATTATGTATGAAAAAGAAAACATTTATGGATATTGATGTTTCGGGGAAAAAGGTATTAGTGAGGGTTGATTATAATGTTCCGTTAGATGAAAATGGAAACATAATTGATGATACAAGAATTATTGCAACCTTGCCAACATTAACTTATTTAAGAAAAAACAATGCAAAAATTATTTTAGTTACACATTTAGGCAGACCAAATGGTTCAGTTGTGCCCAAATTTTCTTTAAAACCAATAGCAAAAAGATTGGGGCAAATTTTAAATATAGAAATAAAATTGTCAAAAGATGTAGTTGGAGAAGATGCGCATAAATTAGTTGAGGAAATGAATGAAGGTGATGTTGTTTTGTTAGAGAATGTGCGGTTTCATAAGGAAGAAGAACAAAATGACGAAAAATTTTGTAAAGAATTAGCTTCTTTGGCAGATATCTTTGTGAATGATGCATTTGGAACAGCGCATAGAGCACATGCTTCTACTGCTGGAGTTTCAAGATATTTGCCTTCTGTTGCAGGCTTTTTAATGAATAAAGAATTAATATCTATCTCTGAGGTAATTGACAATCCTACGAAACCATTTTTGGTTATTTTTGGAGGAGCAAAAGTTTCTGACAAAATAGGAGTTATTAACAGATTACTCGATAAAGCAACAACAATTTTAATTGGTGGGGCGATGGCCTATACATTTATTGCGGCAAAAGGTGGTAAAATTGGAATGAGTCGATTTGAAGAGGATAAACTAGAAATTGCCAAATTAATTTTAGAAGAGGCCGAGAGACGTAATGTCAAAATTTTATTACCTGTGGACACTGTTGTAAGTAAAGAATTTATACCGAACGCAGTGGCAAAGACTGTAGATTCATTTAACATTCCAGATGGATATCAGGGTATGGATATAGGAAAGCGTACAATAAAAGCTTTTATAAAGGAAATAAAAAAGGCTAAAACTATTGTTTGGAATGGACCGATGGGTGTTTATGAGTTTGATAAATTTAAAAAAGGAACAAATAAAATTGCAAAAGCAGTTGCAAAGTCACATGCTATTAGCGTTGTTGGGGGAGGCGATAGTGTTGCCGCCGTTAATGCAACTGGTTATGCCGATAGGATCACACATATTTCGACTGGTGGCGGGGCAACTTTGGAATTTTTAGAAGGCAAATTATTGCCTGGTGTTGCTGTTCTTGATGATAAATAAGGAGGCGCTAATTTGATTTTTGCAGCAAATTTTAAGATGAATAAAACCCAAAAAGAAATATTAGAATATTTTTCTAATTTTAACTTTGATGGTGTTAACTCTAATATTATGTTCGCCTTGCCTTATACTTCGCTTTCCCTAATCAATAAATTGCCCCAAAACAATATTTTATATGGCTCTCAAAATGTTCATTTTGCAAAAAAAGGAGCATTTACTGGTGAAATTAGTGTTGAAATGATTAAAGAACTTGGAGCGGATTTTTCTCTAATTGCACATTCAGAGAGACGTCAGTTTTTTGGCGAGACAGATGAGTCTGCTGCATTAAGGGCACAAGCGGCTTTAGATTCTGGATTAAAAGTAATATTTTGTGTTGGTGAAAATCATAGACAGAGAAGAGCGAATAGAACAAAATTTGTATTAAAAAGGCAGTTAATAAAAGGTTTAAAAAATATAAATAATTCACAAAATCTTATTGTTGCATATGAGCCGGTTTGGGCGATTGGGACAGGGAAATCAGCTACAGCTACAGAAATTCAAAGTACGCATGCCTTTATTAAGGGCGTTTTGTTTAGTATGTTTAAAACAGACATTCCAGTGCTTTATGGTGGTAGTGTAAATATAAAAAACATTAATGATATTTGCAATATTAAAAATGTTGATGGGGTGTTAGTCGGTGGGGCTTCGCTAAGCCCAGATACTATGAGGGAGTTGATAATTAGTGGATCAAAAAAATAAACCTGTTGTTTTAGTTGTTATGGACGGATTTGGAATCCCTAAGGACGAAGAGAAGAGTGGGATTACTAGAGAAAACACAAAATTTTTGCAAGAAATTGCTCAAAAATATGGATGTTCAGTTTTAAACGCCTCTGGAGAAGCTGTTGGATTACCTAAAAATCAAACAGGAACCAGTGATATTGGGCATTTGACAATTGGAACAGGTAGAATTAATTATCAGCCATTGGTAAGAATAAATAAAGCGATTGAGGACCAGACATTTTTTCAAAATGATGCCTTTTTGCAAGCATGTAAGAATGCGAAAAAAAGCGGAAGAAAATTACATATTATGGGTATAGTATCCGATGGTGGAGTTCATGGACATATTGACCATATTTTTGCATTATTAAAACTTGTAAAAAAACAAAAAGTGAAAAAGGTTTATTTGCATTTATTTACCGATGGAAGAGATACTCCGCCTAAAAGCGCTAGAAAATATATATCAAAGCTAGAGAGAAAAATCAAGGAACTTAAAGTTGGTGAAATTGCCTCTGTTTCGGGTAGATTTTATGCATTAGATAGAGATAATAATTATGATAGAAACAAGCTGGCGTATCAAGCTATGGTTTTTGGCAAGGGCGAGAATGCGCGTTCTGCTCAGGACGCTATTTCAAAAGCATATGAAAGGGGAGAAACAGATGAATTTATCTTGCCGACGGTAATAGAAAAAAATAATAAACCTGTTTCAAAAATTGATGATAATGATAGTGTTATCTTTGCAAATTATAGGGCTGATAGGGAAAGACAATTAACTTGGATTTTTGTCGAAAAAAATAAATTAGAATTTGTAAAACCAATGAATTTGGTTTTTGTTACTATGACAAATTATGATAATACTTTTAAAAACCCTATTGTTGCTTTTGATGAATTAGAAATAAAAAATACGCTGAGTGAAGTTGTTTCAAGGGCTGGAATAAAACAGGCAAAAATTGCAGAAACTGAAAAATACGCATATGTTACATATTCGTTTAATGCAGGAAAACAAGATGAATATAAACTCGAAGAAAGATTTTTGATTTCATCATATAAAGTAAAAAGCTTTGATCAAAAACCGGAAATGAAAGCTAAAGAAATTGCAGAACTTGCAAGCCAAAAAATTATGTCCGGTGAATTTGGCTTTATTGTCGTCAATTTAGCGAATGGAGATATGGTTGGTCATTCAGGCGTAAAAGAGGCTACAAGAAAGGCTATTTTTGTTGTTGATGAATGTATTAGAAAGATTGTGGCGGCAACACTCGTCGCTGGTGGTGTAGCATTGATTACTGCAGATCATGGAAATGCTGATATTATGGAATATGCTGATGGTTCACCAAATACGGCTCATACAATGGCAAAGGTTCCGGCTATTTTAGTTAATAGTGCGGGGCTCAAGATGAAAAAAAGAGGAAATCTAGCAGATATTGCTCCAACTATACTTGAATTGATGAAAATTTCTAAACCCAAGGAGATGACTGGGACATCACTTATAAAGGCTTGATTTTTCCTGTCTGTGGTGTTATAATTAAATAGAGGTATAAAATGCAATCAATTTTACTGGTTCTTCAATTATTAGCACAAACTGCTGAACAAAAAAATACTATGCTTGTTGGTTTCGGTTGTGTTGCTGTTTTTTTTATGATTATGTGTATGGATAAGTCGTTGTTTAAGGGTAGACAATTTAAAATTATGTTATCCTTTTTAGCAATTTTTATTGTGATTTTTGTGGTTTTGTATTTTTTTGTTGTTTGATAATATAAAATAACTTGTCAAGGTTTATTATGTGTGTTATAATGTCGCTCGATAAAGGAGATTTTTGATGAATAATTTGTTTGTTAATTTGATTTTGGCAGAAAAAGTAAGGCCTGAATGGGTTGTTAATTCTTTTCCAATTATTAGAATTGTTATAGCTAGTATAATTGGAGTATTGGCTATAGCAATGATAGTTTTGTGTCTATGCCAGGAATCTTCTTCTAGAGGCGCTGGTGCGGTAACAGGTGATGTTAATACTTTTTATAACCGAAACAAAGGGAAAAGTCTTCAAGGGAAAATTAAAAAATGGACAATAATAGATGCTTCGTTAATAGTTGGTTTGTGTATTGTATATGTAATTCTAACAGCAATATATAGTGGATTTTAAAAAATAACTTTTGCCCCACCAAATGGTGGGGCTTTTTGAATATTTATCAACGGATATGTAAATAATATTAAAAAGGAGTTTTTTATGGTAACATTAATATGTTTAATTTTAACTATTTTTGGGTCGTTAAATTGGTTGATTTTAGGTATATTTTCTTTTAATTTGGTTGCATGGATGGTTGGTGCCGGCATTGGAGCCAGAATAGTTTACATTATTATTGGATTGAGTGCATTATGGTTAATAGGAATTATAATTTGGAAACGAGGGAAAATATCCACAATATAGAATTTGCCCAGTTAAAATCTGGGCTTTTTGTTTTGTTTTTATATGATTGTTATGTTATAATTTACCCGAGGTTTTATTAATGAATAGAGATGTTGCACAAAATAATACGAAGTGGAATACAAATTTGATTATTGCCGATGATCTGGAATTTGAAAAAAGTTTTTTGGATTTAAGAAATTTGAGAGATCAAATAGTGTTATTTAAAAATAAATTATCTAACATTGAACATTTTGTTAATTTTATTAGATTGTGTGAGCAATTTGAAAAAATTGGACATAAACTTGGCTTGAAGGTTTTTTTAGATAGTTGTATAGATGTAACAGACAAAAATAGTATTGAAAAAAAACAAAGATTAGAATTCTTTGAAATGGAAACTTCAGAGGATTTTGCGTTTATTTCTGCAGAAAAAAGAAGCTTTTCTTTTGAGTATATAGATGAACTTGTAAATGATAACAGATTAAAAGACTATAGGCGTGATTTGTTGAGATTAAAAGAAGAAAAAAAACATTTATTATCCGAAAAAGAGGAGATTATTCTTTCTGGGTTAAGTGGTGCAGCTGATAAATTCGATGATATATTTCATTCTTTAACCACGACTGAACTTGATTTTCAACCCATAAAATTGGGAAATGGAAAGAACATTAAAGTAACGGAATCGAAGCTTGGGCAATTGGCAAAACATAAAAGTGAATATGTTCGAAAATCTGCTTACGTTTCTATCTTAAATGGATACAAAAAGCACAATTTAACATTTTCCACAAATTATATTGCAAATGTAATATTTTTTAATAAGTTAGCAAAACTAAGAAGGTATAAAAATTCTTTTGATGCGAGTTTGCAAGCAGAAGAAATTCCTGAAGTTGTTTATAATAATTTAATTAATGCGGTAAACGAGAATTTAAAATATTTTCATCAATATTTGCTTGCTAGAAAAAAGAAAAATAATGACAGGTTATCAATTACTGATTTGTCTTTTTGTATATATAGGCTTCCCAACAAAAAATATGATTTTGATAGTGGATTTAAATTGTGCAAAAAAGCACTAAAAGTGCTGGGAGATGATTACATTGAACAGTTAAATTCATTGTATAATGAAAGACGTATTGATGTGTATCCTTCAAAGGTTAAAAGAAGCGGTGCTTTTGAGGTAAGTGATAATATTGCTAATATATTTGTTATGTTAAATTATGTTGATGATTTTTATTCCATTGAAACTATGGCTCATGAATTTGGGCATGCTATGCATAGTTACTATTCTCAAAAAAAACAACCATACGCACTTGCGGATTATTCAATTTTTGTTGCAGAAATTGCATCTACAGTTAATGAAATTTTGCTTCTTGAATTTATGTTGGAAAATGCAAAGACAAATAAAGAAAAACTGTCGTATTTAGAAAATTTATTGCAAATGGCTCAGACCACAATATTTAGACAAACTCAATTTGCAGAATTTGAGTTTTGGGTGCATGATCAAATAGATAAAAATTTGCCCGTAAGCTATTCTAGTTTAAACGATAAATATTTTAAATTATTAAGGACTTATTACGGAAAACACATAAAAATATATAAACAATTCCAATATGAATGGAGTAGAATTCCACATTTCTTTAATGCTTTTTATGTGTATAAATATGCAACAGGTATGATTTCTGCTATGTTGATTGCAGAAAAAATAAAAAATGATAAAAGTTTTGTTTTTGAATATAAAAAATTTTTAAGTTCAGGCTCAAGCGCTAAGCCAATTGAATTGTTGAAGAATATTGGAATAAATTTAGAAGACATTTGCACCTTTAGAAAGGCTTTTGATATATACAAAAATTGGGTTAAACAATTTAAAGATGGAGAAAAAAGATGTTAGTTTGTGTTGTTGGAGTTTCTAATTCTGGAAAAAGTACAATAGTAAATACATTAATTAGGAAATGGAATATTTTTTTTATGCCAACCGCAACGACAAGGCCTATGAGACCAAATGAATTTGAATCTCAACCATATTTTTTTGTTTCAAGACGAAAATTTGAAAAAGCAAAGAAAAAAAATGAATTTTTTGAGACTTGCGAAGTTCATAAGGGCTATTTTTATGGTAGTTTAAAAAAAGTTTATTATGACATGATAGCTGAAAATAAGGTTTTAATAAAAGATATTGATTATGTTGGGATTGAAGAGTTAAAACGTCAAGGTTTGGATATAGTTACTATTTTTGTAAGACCATCTAATATGAATGTCTTGGCTGAAAGAGCGAGAAAAAGAGGAGAACCAGAGGATAAAATAAAATTAAGATTATCCAGAGCACAAAAAGAACTTGAGTATCAAAAAAAATCTGATTATTGTGTTATTAATGACGTTATTGATAAGGCAATAAAAGATTTTGAAGAAATTTTAAAATTTGAATATAATAAACGCAATTTAGAATTTAAATTAAACAATAAAAAAGATTATTTTATTGTATATAACAATTCTGCAGGAAAAGGAAATTCTCAAAAATATGCTAGGATATTAGCTCAAAATATAAAAAAATGGGGAGATGTTGAACTTGTTGAAAGCAAATCAGAAAATTTTATTTTAAATTATTTTAAAGATATTGATTTAAAGACAGAATTAGAAATAATAGTGGTAGGTGGAGATGGAACTCTTGGAAGCACAATTAATGCAACTATTCATAATAATTTAAAAGCTAATGTAGCGGTTTTTCCTTGTGGTACAGCAAATGATTTTTCTAGGGGTTTGGGAATAAAAAAAAGATTAAGTAGATTTGTTTCTCTTATTAAAAATTCTAAAGCGGTTCCTACAGATGTTGCAAAAGTTAATGATACTTATGCCATACATGCAATTGGAGCTGGAAGTTTTGGTCATGGAAGTATGCAGTTTTCATCCGTAGGCAAAAAAAATTTAGGGATTTTTGCATATTGGATTAAATGCTTTTTTAAGGCATTTAAAATGAAGTCCCAAACAATGGTTATTGATATTGATGGGGAAATTTTGCAAGAAAAATTATTGTTTTTTTATTGTAGCAATGGTAATGTCGCGGGAGGATTTCATAATTTTGCGCCTCATGCCGATATTTATGATGGTTATTTTGATTTTGTTGCAATAAAAAAGTGCAATATATTTTTATTTTCGTGGATATTTATTAAGTTGTTATTTGGCAAACATGAAAAAAGCAGATATGTTGTAATGAAAAAAGGTAAATGTTTTAAAATAGCAAATTTTGGAGAAGTAAACAAAAATTTTATTTATAGTGATATTGACGGAAATCCTGGACCAATGCTTCCGCTAAATATTGAAGTTTTGAAGAGAAAAATCAATATTTACACTGAAAAAGTTAAATAAAAATTGTGATTAATATAAAAACAGAGTTGGCTATTACTAGCAAAAGACTAATAAAGCTGTAAGCTTTTTTTGTCTTTGAATATTGTGCAGAAATTTTGAATATAGATAACAACAAAAATATAGATGAAAAAAATAGCAAAAAAAAGCGTGTCCAAAAAACTGATGTAGTTAGCGACTTTTTTGAATATATTATTGAAATTGATGCAAAAATTACAGAAAATATACAATAAATAAATGAAATTATTGCATTCTTTTGGGTGTGTATAATTTCTTGTATTTTACTAATTTTTATATTTGACATTTTTCTGAATTTTATCTCCTAAAATTAGTTTGTATAAATTGTAATAAATTATTTGCGCCTATAAAAAATTTTTATTAAAATGGAAATGAGGTGATAATATGCAATTTCCAATTATACTTGAAAAGAAAAAAGATAAGTATGGCGATACTGTTTATCAAGCGTTTTGTCCAATTTTTAAAAATGCTGAAACATTCTCTCCATGTGATGATAAAGATGATGCAATTGATGAAGTTAAAGAATTGATTGAAGATGAATTAGATGATTTGCCAAAAAAGGAATTGACAAAATTGTTTATTCCAAGCAAAGATCAATTGAAAGAAAAATATCCTAATTTAAAAGTGGTTTTGGTTTCGGTAGGAGATGATAGCGACGACGAAGATCTTGATGATTTGGATGACCTAGATGATGACAATGCTTTTGATGAAGAACTAGATGACGACGAAGATAAAGATGAAGATGAATATGATGATGATGACGATGATGACGATGACTAATAGTTTGTAATTTTTTAATTTTTACTTTTTTTATTGACAAATTTCTAATATGCATTATAATTGTTCCGGTGGTATGTTACATGAAATTTGATGTTGTTAATGCATATAATAGCTATAGTACCGTGTTAAACGAGTGCGGTGGAATTAAACTGGTTGATGATGGGAAAAACTTTTATTTTATTGACTCTAATGGCAAAAAATTAGGAGAAAATTATAGCGCCGTTGGAGAATTTGTTAATGGATTTGCTGTTGTTAAAAGGGACAATTTGTTTTATTTTGTTGACATGCTAGGCAACGAATATGGATTTGGATTTAATGCGGTATCCGCAAAATTTTGTAAAGATCCTGGGGCATATCAAAAGTATAGCTCGGTTTATGATTCATATTTGACCCTACTAAATTATGTTGATGCAGAATGGATTGCAGTTGCAACTAAAATTAACGAAGTTGGAAAAAGTATTAGTTTTTTTGTCACTAATAGGGGAGTTGCTATTCCAGATGAAAAAACTATTATTCATTATCTAAACAATGGGAAAGGAAAAGAGTAGTTGAACTATTCTTTATTATTAAAATTTTTTAATCTTGAATTAACATCTATTTTTAAATTTTTAAACAATTCTGAAGCTTTTTCAGGATTAAATTTTTTTAAATTTTTAAATCTAATTTCGGAATTCAAAAAGTCTGAAATATTGTTAGAAGAATAAGGCGGATCTATTTTTACTTCGCCATTAGGATAATGTCTCATTAGTGGGAAGTATCCGCTAGTAACTGCTTGTCTTTGAATTAGCGTTGTGTTTGACATATCAATTCCGTGGGCTTGGCACGGACAATATGCAAAGATGATTGAAGGACCATCATTTTGTTCTGCTTCTTCAAATGCTTTTTGGCATTGAGCCATATTTGCACCTAAAGATACAGTTGCAATATATGTGTTAGGATAGTTTTTACATATTGATGGCATGTCTTTTTTTGCGGTGTTCTTTCCTGACATAGCAAACTTTGCCGTTGCGCCTCTTGGGGTCGATTTTGAACATTGACCGCCGGTGTTTGAATAGACTTCGGTGTCTAATACTAGTATTCTAATTTTTTCACCTGATGATAAAACATGATCGATCCCGCCAAAACCTATATCGTATGCCCAGCCATCACCACCTATTGCCCAAAAACTTTTATCTATTAAATCAGAAGATATTGATATAAGTTGAGAAGCTTCGGCTAAATTGGATTGAATACTCGCTGCGTTATATATTTGGTCTTGTAATTTTTCTGAGTGATCACCTTTTTGCCACTTTTTTAATAAAGATTTTAGTTTGCTATCAAAATTATTGTTTTCTGCTATATGATTTATTTGAGATTGTGCTGATTTGTGGGCAAGGAGCATTCCATAACAAAATTCAGCATTATCTTCAAATAGGCTATTTGCCCATGCGGGTCCGTTATTGTTTTTATTTGTTGTGTATGGACAAATAGGATATGAGCCTCCATATATACTAGAACAACCTGTTGCATTTGCAATAACTAGTTTGTTTCCATATAATTGAGTGAGTAGTTTTATATATGCTGTTTCGCCACATCCAGCACATGCGCCTGAAAATTCAAATAAAGGTTTTGTAAACTGCGTAGAAACGATGTTTTTTGTTTCTATAATTGGGTTTTGGTGTGTTTTTAATTTCTCCCAGCATTTTTCTTGTTGATTAAAATAATCTTTTGAATTTGTCATCAATAATGCTTTTTTTATTGCAGGGCAAACATTCGCACAATTTCCACAACCTGTGCAGTCATTTGGAGAGACTTGAATTTTAAAGTCGTATTTAGGTTGGATTTTTGATGGTATGCTATTGGAGTCTTGTCCTTTTTTTATTAAAAATGGGCGTATGCATGCGTGAGGGCAGACCAAAGAACATTGGTTGCATTGTGTACAATTTTCTTTTATCCATTGTGGAATAATATTTGTTATGCTTCTTTTTTCATATTGGCTTGTTCCAATTGGAATCTCGCCTGTTTCATTAAATGCAGAAACTGGCAACGAATTTCCTTTTTGTTGGATTATGGGCAAAAGTATTTCATTTATAAAATCATTGTTAGTAAGGCTTGTAGTTTCATTTTTAAGACTTATATTCCAGCTTTTAGGAACCTCAATTTGGTGTAGAGCATATTGAGCAAGATCTATAGCTTTCATGTTTTTTGAAAGTATAATTTCTCCCTTTTTTGAATAGGTTGTTTTTGCAAAAGACTTTATTAAGTTAATTGCTTTTTTTTCTGGTATTATATTGATTAATTTAAAAAATGCAGTTTGCATAATTAAATTAATTTTTCCGCCTAAGCCTACACTGTCTGCAATCTTGTTTGCGTCTATTACATAAAACTTTATCTTTTTTTCGGATAGAGTTTTTTTGTAATGTTCAGGCAAGTTTTTTTCTATTTCTTTATCAGTCCATGGACAGTTTAATAAAAAAATCCCGTTTTTCTTTATATTTTCTAAACAATCAAATTTTTCTAGATAAGAATGATTATGACATGCTATTAAGTCAAGATTTTGGGTTAAATAAGTTGAATGTATTTTTTGCGTTGAAATCCTGAGGTGTGAGATTGTCATTGAACCAGCTTTTTTACTATCGTATTCAAAGTATGCTTGGGCATAAAATGGTGTGTTTTCGGAAATGATCTTTACGGTATTTTTGTTTGCTGATACCGTGCCATCACTTCCAAGTCCCCAAAATTTGTATTCTTTATTGGTAGCATTTGTATAATATTTTTTTGAGTAGTCTATAGATGTATGGGTTTTGTCGTCATTAATTCCAACTGTAAAGTGATTTTTTGGAATTTTTAACTTCATATTTTTGAATATTGCAAACACCATAGATGGATTGAAGTCCTTTGAGGATAATCCATATCTTCCTGCAAGTATTTTTATGGGCATATTTTGCAAGCAAGCACAAATGTCTAGGTAAAGTGGGTCGCCAATAGCACCGCTTTCTTTAGTTCTATCTAGAACTGTAACAATTTTTACAGTTTTGGGCAATGCTTTTAGTAAGTGGGTGGCGGAAAAGGTCTAAACAATCGAACCTTAATTAACCCAACCTTTTCTCCGTCTTTACATAAACTATTAATTACTTCTTCTATGGTCTCACAAGAACTGCCCATAGAAATAATTACACTTGTTGCGTCTTTGGCACCAACGTAGTCAAATAATTTATAATTTCTTCCGGTCTTTTTATATATTTTTTTAAGATTGTCCTCTAAAACTTGGGGAAACTCATTATAAAAATTGTTTTGAGCTTCTCTATTCTGAAAAAAAACTTCTGGTGTTTGAGACGTTCCTCTTTGAGTGGGGGTTGTAGGATTTAGACCGCTGGATTTAAATGCGGATATTGATGAATAATCAATTAATTCTTTTATTGTGTCGTCAGATATTTGTTCTATTTTATTTATTTCATGGCTGGTTCTAAATCCATCAAAAAAATGTATAATAGGTATTCTGCTTTCAAGCGTGGCGAGGTGTGCAGCTAGAGCGAAGTCTTGTGCTTCTTGGACCGATGCAGAGCAAAGCATAGCAAATCCTGTTGCTCTTGCAGCCATAACATCGCTGTGATCACCAAATATTGATAATGCATGAGTTGCTATTGTTCTTGATGCCACATGTATAACGCAAGGTAATAGTTCTCCAGCAATTTTGTACATATTTGGTAGCATTAATAATAAGCCTTGAGAAGATGTAAATGTTGTCGCTAAACTTCCACAACTAAGTGCGCCATGTAGTGCGCCAGCAACACCAGCTTCTGATTGCATTTGAACAGTTTTAACTGAATTGCCAAATATATTTTTTTCCCCAAGAGCTTGCATTTCGTCGACATACTCAGCCATCGGACTTGATGGTGTTATTGGATATATTATTGCCATATCATTTAATTTATAGGCTATTCTTGCTGCAGCGGTGTTTCCATCAGTCGCGACAAAAGTTTTTTTGTGTTTCATTTTTCACCTCTAATTAGTATAATACTATTATAATTCCTTTTGTTAAAAATAAAAACTAATTTGTTTGACTTTATTGCATTAGTTTATTTTATTTGTTATCATCTTAATATGCGTAGAGTAAAAATTAGTTTTCAATATGATGGTTCTTTTTTTTGTGGCTTTCAAAAGCAAAAAACAGCCGTAACAATTCAATGTGTGCTAGAGCAGGCAATATCAAAGATTGTCGGGCATTCTGTTTGTGTGCACGCTAGTGGAAGAACTGATAGTGGGGTGCATGCGGTGTGTCAAGTGGCTCATTTTGATATTCAAAACACTAATATAACAGAAGATAATATTGTGAGAGGTGTAAACACGGTTTTGCCACATTATATTAGAATTATGGACGTAGAGTTTGTTAGTGGTTCTTTTCATGCGCAAAAGTCGGTTAAGCAAAAGACTTATCAATATTGGTGTTATATATCAAAGACCGAAAATCCATTATTGTTTAAAAGAGCGTTGCATTTGAATAAATTACCCAATTTAGATAAAATTAGAGAACAAATTAACCATGTGGTTGGATTGCATGATTTTTCAAGTTTTTGCGCGGCGAATAGCGGAAGAACAAATTTTGTAAGAGAAGTTTTTGATTTAAAAATTGACCAGAAAAATATTTTTGAAAATCAATTTTTGATTTTTACTATTACGGGTAATGGATTTTTGTATAAAATGGTAAGAAATTTAGTGGGAACTCTTTTAGAGATTGGTTATGGGAAAAATTTTAACATAGATGAAATATTAAAAAAAAGAGATAGACGTTTTGCTGGGAAAACAGTTCCGGCGCACGGCTTGTATTTGACTTCGGTTAAGTATTAGTTTTAATTGACAAAATTAATAAGCTTGTGCTATATTCATAACAAAAGATAGGAGACAATAATGGAAGCATATAATTTTAAAGAGATTGAAAAAAAATGGCAAGATAAATGGCAAGATGAACCAGCTTTTAAAGCTGTTGATTTTCATCCAACCAAACCCAAATATTATATATTATATGAATTCTTTAATGTTTCTGGCGGTCTGCATATGGGACATTTAAAGGGCACAGTTCCTTCTGATGCGCTTGCAAGAATGAAAAGATTTCAGGGATATAATGTTTTGTTTCCAATCGGTGGAGATGCTTTTGGGCTTCCAGCAGAAAATGCAGCTATTAAAGCTGGAGTTCAACCGCAACAATTTGTTGTTTCTGGTTTAGAAAATGCGTTATCTCAAACTAAAAGAATAGGTTTGTCTTTTGACTGGTCTAGAACTATTTGCACAAGCGACCCCGAATATTATCATTGGACACAGTGGATTTTTTTACAACTATACAAGCATGGAAAAGCTTATAAAACTAAAGGATATGTAAACTATTGTCCATCTTGTAAAACAGTCTTGTCAAATGAAGATAGCCAAGGTGGAAAGTGTGATCGTTGTGGCAGTGATGTTATCCAAAAAGAAAGATGGGTATGGTTTCTTAAAATGAATGAATACTCTGAAAAATTACTTGGAAATGTAGACAGAATTCAAATGGCCGAACATTTAAAAGAAGCTCAAAGAAATTGGATAGGGAAAAGTGAAGGCATGCAAGTGTCCTTCAAAGTTGTAAATGATAAAAACGATGAAGTTGGCAATTTTGAAATATTTACAACATGTATTGAGACTATTTATGGAATCACTTTTATGGTTTTAGCTCCCGAACATGATTTAATTAATAAATGGTTGCCATTTATAAAGAATAAAAATATGGTTGAAAAGTATAAAAACGATACTGCAAAGAGATCTGCTCTTGATAGAATGGCTGATCAAAAACAAAAAACAGGTTGTGTGCTTGAAGGGATTTTTGCGGTGAATCCAGTTAATGGGAAAAAAGTTCCTATTTATATTGCAGATTTTGTTTTGGCAGGTTACGGAACTGGTGCCGTTATGGCAGTTCCCGCGCATGATCAAAGAGATTACGAATTTGCAGTTGCTCATAACATTCCCATGATACAAGTTATTGAGGGGGATTGTTCAAAGTGTGCGGTCGAAAAAAAGGAATATTTAGTAAATGGTGCAAAATTAATAAATTCTGAGGAGTTTTCTGGATTGTCTGTGAAAGAGGCCAAAAACAAAATTTCTCAAAAACTAATAGAAATGAAGCTTGGTAAAAAGCAAATAAATTACAAAATGACAGATTGGCCGTTTAATAGGCAAAGATATTGGGGGGAGCCTTTTCCTATTATATTTTGTCCACATTGTGGAGAGGTGCCGTTGACAGAAAAAGATTTGCCTTTAGTATTACCAATTGTAAAAGATTATAAGCCTAATGAACATGGAGATTCTCCATTATCAAAGGCAAAAAATTGGATGAACATCAAATGTCCAATTTGTGGAAGAGACGCTGTTAGAGAGTCAGATACCATGCCAAACTGGGCGGGTTCTAGTTGGTATTGGTTGAGGTATGTGGATCCGCATAACGATAAGTGTTTGGCAGATTATGAAAAATTAAAATATTGGGGTAGTGTAGATGTTTATACTGGTGGAACCGAGCACATTACAAGACATGTTCTTTACGCATTCTTTTGGCAAAATTTCTTATATGAAATTGGAGCCGTTCCATCAAGGGATCCATTTGCTAAAAAATATGGTAGTGGCCTTTTGTTGGACGATCAAGGCAAAAAAATGAGTAAAAGTTCTGCAAATGGTGTTTCTCCGATGCAGGTTATTGATGAGTATGGAGCAGATGTTGCAAGACTCCATTTGCATTTTCTAAGCGGATTTGAGGATAATGTCCCTTGGACTTACAATGGTATTAGCGGTATAACCAATTTTATTGACAAAGTTTGGAATTTGCAGAGCATCATAAAAGGAGAAGAGGTTACTGACAAACATAGAATAGATTTGAATAGGTTAATTAAAAAAGTTACAGAAGATTATGAGGAGTTCAAACCGAACACAGCTATTGCCGCTATGATGTCGTTCATTAAGATGATAAAAGAAGACTCATACATATCTAAAGAAGAATTAAGAATATTTTTAATTTTGTTAAATCCAATGGCACCGCATATTACAAGCGAAATATATGAAAGAGTCTTTGGAAAGAATATTGTTAATGAAAATTGGCCTAAATTTGATCCACAATGTTTAGAGACTGAAAGTGTTGAGATTCCCGTTCAAATTAATGGCAAAAAAGCAAGAGTGATTACAGTTAATAGGAACGTAAGCCAAGAAAAATTATTGGAATTGATAAAACAGAAGTATCCAGAGCTTTTTGCAGATGGTAAGGTAATTAAAAAAGTAATTTATGTTCCAAATAAAATTATTAACATCATAAAGTAACAAAAAATAAAAATTGTTTCAAAATTATTGACAATTTTAATTATGTGTTATAGAATGTCAAAGCAATTTGTGTATTTAACTATATTCCCCGTTATTAGTTAATACCAAAATAATAGAAAAGAGGACGATTATGAAAACTTATGTACAAAAACCAGCTGAAATTATAAGAAAATGGTATGTTGTTGATGCGACAGATATTCCGCTTGGTCGTTTGGCAAGTCAGGTTGCCAGTGTTCTTCGTGGTAAAAACAAACCTGAATTTACAACCTATGAAGATTGCGGAGATTTTGTTATTGTTATTAATTCAGACAAAGTTTTATTAACTGGTAAAAAATTGGATCAAAAATATTATAGATATCATACAGGTTATGTCGGTGGATTAAAAGAAATTGGGTATGATAGAATGTTAAGGGAAAAAAGCGACAAAATGGTTGAGTTGGCAGTAAAAGGAATGCTACCAAAAAACTCTTTGGGCAGAAAAATGATTAAAAAATTGAAAGTTTACAAGACAAATGAACATCCACACCAAGCTCAAAATCCATTAGAACTTAAAATTGCAGGAAAGAGGTAAAAAAAATGGCAACAAAATCAAATAAAAAAATTCAATACTGGGGAACCGGTCGTAGAAAAAAAGCAATTGCTCGTGTTAGACTTATACCTGAAGGAGCAAAAGGCAATATAATCATAAATGGTATGCAAATTGATGAATATTTTCCTTTGGAGACGATGAAAATTGTTGTTAAACAACCACTAGAGTTAGTTGGAGTAACAAAGAAGTATGATGTAGCGGTTAATGTTTCTGGTGGAGGATTGTCTGGACAGGCCGGAGCTATTAGACATGGAATTGCAAGAGCGCTTGTTATTGCTGACGAAAAATATAAACCAGAATTAAAAAATGCTGGATTTTTGACTCGTGATCCAAGAATGAAAGAAAGAAAAAAATATGGATTGAAAAAAGCTCGAAAGGCTCCGCAATATAGTAAAAGATAATTTTAAAAGTGCAACAGAAGTTGCACTTTTTATTTTGTGCTTTTATTATTTTTGAATATACTATTTTATAGAGGTATATAATGATGAATTACGATTTGATTATAATTGGGGCTGGGCCGGCTGGCTTGACTGCTGGTATTTATGCTACTAGGGCAGGATTAAAAACATTAGTTATTGAGAACAAAGCGTCTGGTGGACAAGTTAATTTAACTCAAACTATTGATAACTATCCTGGGTTGTTGAATGTTGATGGATTTGATTTGGGACAGAAAATGTTTGAACATGCTAAGGCCTTGGATGTTGAGTTTGTATTTGATACAATAATGGATCATGACTTTAAAAATAATAGAAAATATTTAAAAACAGAATATTCAGGGGAATTTTTTGCAAAAGCGGTGATTATTGCAACAGGGGCAAGCCCAAGAAAGTTAAACGCTTTGGGTGAAGAAAAATTAATTGGCAGAGGCGTTGGCTATTGTGCTACATGTGATGGAGCTTTTGCTAAGGGAAAGATTGTGGCGGTTGTTGGCGGAGGAAATTCGGCGGCAGAAGAAGCTTTATACTTATCTAGAATTGCACAAAAAGTATACATTTTTCATATTCTAAAAGAGTTACAATGTAACAAAGTTCTTGAATCTCAGCTTAAATCCAATCCTAAAATCAATATTCTTTTTGAAACAAAAGTTGAAGAATTATTAGGAAATAAACATTTAGAGCAGGTAAAAGTAAAAACAAATGGTTGTCAAAAAGTCTATGATTTGGAGGGCTTGTTTGTTTCGATTGGTCGGGTGCCTAATAGTAATGACTTTTCAGAAATTAATGTTGATTCGAACGGTTATATCATAGCAGATGAAAAATTGCAGACAAATATACAGGGCGTTTTTGTGGCGGGCGATGTTAGGCAAAAAGTTTTGCGTCAAATAATAACTGCTTGTTCTGATGGGGCGATTGCTGTTGATTCGGTTTCAAAATTTTTAAGTAAGGTGTAGGTATGCAACTTTTTAAAGCAGATGAAATTTGTGGAGTGGTAGGAGTTGAAATTGATGCTTCTACCGCTTTTTGGTTGGGCTATTCTGTTGCAATTTTTTTTAAGAAAGAAAACAAAAAGTGTAGGTTAATTATCGGAAAAGACAATCGTAACTCTTCTGATATGCTGGAAGCGGCAGTCTCTTGTGGCATTTGTTGTGCTGGTGTTGATTGCTTGAGTTTGGGTATTGTCTCTTCACCAGCTGTTTCTTATTTAACTAGAAAATACTCTGCAATTGCTGGAATAATGATTACTGCGTCGTGCAAGGAAGTGCAATATAATGGATTTAAAATTTTTGATGAATGTGGATATGTGATTTCTATTGATCAACGAGAAAAAATAAACGAGATTTACAACCGAAGGGAAACTGAATTTAATGAGTGCGGAAGAATTTTTAATGAAAAATTTGCAGTTCTTGATTATATTTCGTTTTTAGAAGATATTAGTGATTGTGATCTTTCTGGGTTGAATATATATTTGAATCCATCTAATGGAGTTGCTTGTGAATATTCAAGAAAAGTATTTGAAAAAAACAATGCAAAAGTGGTTATCGAACATAATGACTTTGATGGGGAGCGAATTAATATAGATTTAAATCAAACAGAATTAAATAGAATAAAAAATGCTGTAATTGGGTGTGCTGCAGATGTAGGTTTTGTGTTTAGTGCAGATGCAGATAGATGTTTGGTTGTTGATGAAAGAGGAGAACTAATAGACGAAAATAAATTAGTTTATTTAATTTCTAAATATTTTAAATATTCGGGCCGATTAATGGTTCCAAAAGTTGTGGGAACGATTTTTTCTTCTCTTAGTTTAGAAGAGTCTTTAAACAAATTAAACATTGATCTAATTAGAGCAAATTCTGAAAAAAATGGAATTGGATCGTTATTGCTGAAAGAAGATTCTATTATTGGAATAGATTTTGATGGGCGTATAGTATTAAAAGAATTTTTGCCAATATCAGATGGTGTTTTAACCGCATTAGTTGTTTCTAGAATAATTAAGTCTGAAAATAAGAAAATGTCAGATATGATATCCGAAATAGAGAATTATTTTTGCATTAAAAAAAGTTATAATATAAATGAATTTATTAAATTACGATTTAAAAAAAACAAGGAATTAAAAAATCTTATTTTTGATTTGGAAAAAAGCAAAAGGGATGCTAAAATTATTGCGAAACCTAGCGAAACTCAAGATTTATATAGGATTCAGATCGAAGGCCATTCGAAGAAAAGGGTAAAACAGATTTTTGAAAGACTTGATAAAAAAATAAATCAATTATTAATGGGATAAATATGCAATTTTTTCATAATTCATGGGACGAAGTTTTAGAAGATGTATTTCAAGAGCCTCAATTTATAGAATTGATGGAGAAAGTGTACGTTCAATACAAAAATTATAATGTATTTCCACCAAAAGAAAGGTTGTTTAGTGCTTTTAAGTTGACGCCATACGATAAAGTAAAGGTTGTTATACTAGGTCAAGATCCTTATCATGGAAAAGGCCAAGCTCATGGAGTCGCTTTTTCTGTTTTGCCAGGAGTTAAGCTACCTCCGTCTTTGAAAAATATTTATACCGAAATAAAATCAGATATAGGATGTAATATGACAAATAATGGGTGTTTAACCAACTGGGCAAAGCAAGGTGTATTTTTGTTGAATAGTGTTTTAACAGTGCGCGAGGGGTCGCCAGGAAGTCATAAAGATTTGGGTTGGAATTGGTTTACTGATTTAGTTATAAAAAAATTATCTGATCGAAAGGAAAAGATTATATTTCTTCTTTGGGGTAGTTATGCAATTAGTAAGAAAAAATTAATAAATGAAAACAGTCATATTGTTTTATGTGCTCCACACCCGAGTCCTTTGTCTGCGCATTCTGGTTTTTTTGGGTGTAAGCATTTTTCTATGGTAAACAAAATACTAAAAAGTTGGGGAGAGAGTGAAATAAATTGGAAAAATTAAGGCTTCAATTTGAAGCCTTTTATCTTGAATTAGAATAAAATACAACAGCAAGAGTTCCTGGTCCACAATGCGTACCTATTGTTGGGCCAACAGGTCTTATGAGAATTTCCTTATTGGGATAAATTTTTAATAACTCATTTTTTATAATTTCAGCAACTGGTTTTTTATCTGCGTGCATAACAACAATTGGAAGTTCGTTTTCAATCATATTTTCTTGGACGATATTGCATAGTTTTTTTATAACTGCTTTTGCGCCAGGAACTATTCCTATTTTTACTATTTTTCCATTATTATCAGCTTTGCAGATAGGCTTTACATTTAAAATTGTGCCTCCAACGGCTTGAGCTGTGGAAATTCTTCCGCCTCTACGCAAGTAAAGTAAATCTTCTGGAGCGAAATAACATGCTATTTTGTTTTTTAAGTTTTCAATATAATCTCTTATTTGATCAATAGATTTTCCGCCATTCATTAACTCAACAGCTTTTTTTATTAATAATCCTATTGCCATTGTCACATGAAGTGAATCAATAAAATAAATCTTTTGATTAGGATATTTATCTTGAAGATCAGTTAGAAGTTGATTTTTATAATTAAATGTACTAGTAAGTCCACTTGATAAGTGAATATATAAAATATCTTCTCCATTTTTTAAATATGGTGTAAAAATTTCTTCAAAGGTATAGTTGTTTATACACGCAGTG
Organism: uncultured Clostridia bacterium; assembly: GCA_944332395.1. Classification (GTDB taxonomy): domain Bacteria; phylum Bacillota; class Clostridia; order Christensenellales; family UBA1242; genus CALVJV01. The sequence goes on from CALVJV010000009.1 coordinate 33,782, forward strand.
GCGGGAATTTTCCCTTGCCTAATTTGTGCGTAAAAATCTATATAATCTTGTTCTGAGTTGAATAATTTTGTTTGATCATTTCCATTAAGAGTGTATGGAAAGGTAATTGGAATTACCCCCAGTTGTTCTATTTCAGTTTTTAGCAAATCGCATGAACTGTCGCAAAAAATTTTCATTAGTTTTACCTCTTACATGAGTTTATCATGTTGTCTTATTTGAAAGCAAATAATTTTTTAATATTTTTATTTTTTGTTGTTTTGGGTTATAAGTAGTGTTCTGTGGAATAATTAATTTTATGAAAAATATGTTGATTGATTTGACATGTTTTTTATATTTTTATAATATTGGAGTATGGGAAAAATGACAAAAAATTTAATTGTTTCGTTAGCGATAATTTTTAGCATTTGTTTAGCATTGTTGCCATTTAAACAATCTGATATGCCGGTTAGTTCTGCAGAAACAAGTGTTACAGATTTGGTTGTGTTGGACTCGGAGATAGGAAATAGTTTTGTTGAGAGTAATGCAGAAACTTTAAATGGTGCAGCGCTCACGAGTTATACACCGATCCAAGATTTTAGTACTGGCGATAGATATGCCGGGAATGCTCTTCAATGTGCAAATTATAAAACTACATTCACATTTGAGAACTTAATTACAGAAGATATCACAGATCAAAGCGAAAAATCACTTTTTGTTTGGGTATATATGCCTAGCACAGAGAGTGTTATGACAAATATAACTTTAAGTGGATTGAAAGATGGGATTTCATATGCGCTTAAATGGACGATAACTAGTGATAAGTTTTTTTCTCGAAGTGAATCGGTTGTGGCAAATGATTTGATAGTGCCTGGCTGGAGATTGATTGAATTGCCATTTGAAGCTGCAAGCCATACTATTAACAACGTTGAAGATAATCCGGTTTATTTAAAATATCTAAATACATTTACCATTGAACAGGATCCTAGTTCTAATTTTTTGGTTGCATTGTTCAACATATATGTTTCAGATTATTCTAATTATATGAAAATAGTAGAAACACCTGAAGTAACCGCTCTACCTAGCACAGAACAGGGTTACAGTATTGTTTCTGTTAAAGAGACTTTTATAAATTATTCGGCGAATAAATTAGCTGGGGATAATATAGTAACTCCAACATTTTCAAATAGTTACTCCTATGCTTGGATAGGCAATCAAAAAATAAGCAATTTACAGCAATATGGTACTTTATTGGCGGGAATAAAGTATAAAAATGGAGAAAATGAAATTTTAGTTACAGAATCTGAAATTGAATATAAATGGCAAATCAGAATATCGTCTGCAAATATGGAAGCGGGGCTATTTGGTTTTGGAGAGCAAGTTGGTAAGTTTGAAGCTGGAACATATAGTATGTCTTTAGTCCTTAGAGGTAAAATTGATGATGTTTGGCGTGACTTGGCTTCTGGCCCAATTTTGGAAATAGTTGTGCCAGAGACAACTAATCCTATTTGGTTTAAAAGTTTCTCAACATCGATTGATATGAAATATGTTTATACTATAAACTTTTCATTTGACAATGTTCACTGGCAAATTACAGATCCGAACAACTTTTTGGTGGTTTCGTCCTCAAATGAACAGGTTTTAGAAATTGTTGACTATTCATATAATGGAAATGTAGGAACTATCCAAGTGCGTGGGCTAAAACCGGGGACTGCAACTATTAATATTTCTGCCGAGTGTGTAAGAACAGAAGCCAACACGGGGAGAGGTGTCGAGCTATTTACGGCCAAAACTTCAATAGAGATTCAGGGTAAAAGCAAAAACACAGATAAAATAATTTTGATAGTTTTAGGAAGTGTTCTAGGTGCTACAATTTTGGTTGGGTTGATAATAGGTATAGTTAAAATAGTAAAACACAATAAGATGAATGTGAAATAATGGGAGGCTAAAGTTGGAAGATTACGAAGAGTTTTTGCCAAAAGCAACTGAGAAGAAAAAAATTCCTTATGATGAGGTTCCAATATATAGACAGCGCAATAGGACTCAAAATTCAAATGTTTCTAAAGAGAAGAGCAATGTTTTAAATATTGTTGTTTCTTTGTTGGTTGTTGCATGTATTGTTTTTTCTGCGTTGTTTGTTGTTGCATTTAATAGAATTGGTAACAATACGAAATATAACTTGATGGGAACATATCCTCCATCAAAGAATGATAATACTTCAACCGATGTGGATGATATAGTTATAAAAGATACAGCTACAGGATTGGCTATAAGGTCAGTTGTATCTGTGCAAGCCTTTGTGGATTCATCGTCGACATCATATAATGCTGGTGCGGGGGTGATTGTCGATGATTTAAATGGATATGTTACTATAATTACAAACTACCATGTTTGTTATATTTCTAATAAGGCATCAATTTCGAGTAATATTTATGTTTTGCTTTGTGATTATGTTAATCCTGAAGAAAATATAGAAGTGTATAAAGCAAATCGAATAAAAGTTGAATTTGTTGGTGGTTCATATAATAATGATATTGCTATTTTAAGGTTTTATAGAGGGACAACAGAAGATCCAACTTCGGAAGGAATATTATATAAATCTGGAAGTGCGCGACCGGCAACGATAGGGGACTCCAACATGCTAAACTTTGGAGATCCTGTGATTGCTATTGGAAATCCTGGTGGATCTGGAATAAATGTTTCAATAGGGGCTGTTTCAAAGCCATATACATTGATTAATGTTGATGTAAAAAGCAATAATACTTCACAAACTTTAAGATGTATTCAGTTTGATGCGTCCATTAATGGAGGAAATTCAGGTGGAGGGTTGTTTAATGAAGATGGTGAGTGGGTTGGAATTGTAAATGCCAAGCAAGCCAAAGTCGAAACCGACTCTGGGATTGTTGTTATTGAAGGAACGTCTTATGCCATACCGAGCAATATTGCCATTGGAGTTGCATGGAATATAATAAAGAATGATGGGGTTCTTAAGTTGTGTAGAATTGGTATTTCGTTGAGGACAGAGTCTTATACTATAACAGATTCGAACTCATATTTGAAATACAAATGGAATGTTTATGTAGAAGATTTTTCAACGGAATCAACAATCGGAAGAGACGCTGGAATAAAAATTGATGACTTAATAAAAAAAGTAGAGTATTATAACGAATTTAAAGAAGAAAATATTGTTGTTGATATAGATAGTCCATATGAGTTACAGGAACAATTGTTTTTTATAGAACCAAGGGATAAAATGAAAATTACAGTTGAAAGAAATGGTGAGGGCAATATTGTTGAAACTAAAGAGTTGGAAATTACATTTGGAGGTTCCGTAGTGATTTATTAAAATAGTTTGCAAAATTATTAAACATATGTATAATTGTAATTAGGGGGAGTTTTTTATGACATTTGAAAAGGTTGTTGATATTTTATCTAAACAATTAGGGATAGAAAAAAATAAAATAAATAAGAATACAAACATAGCAACGGATTTGGGTGCCGATTCTTTAGATTTAGTCGAAATTTTGATGAGTTTAGAAGATGAATTTAGTGTTTCAATACCCGATGAAGCTATACCTGAAATAAAAACGGTTGATGATTTAGTTAGATATATTGATTCCCAAAAGAAATAACTAGAAATTGAATTTTGTTTGAATAATTTTTGTGAAAAGTGTTGACAATGATTGACAAATTGTGATATCCTATTTTTTGGACTTATTTATTGTAAAAAAGTGATAAGTAAGTTTTGTTATTTTTAATATTTTTTAAATTTGCACTCAAACATTAATCAAGGAGAGCGTATGGCAATTAAATCAGAATTAAAGAAAATTAAGTGTGGTCGCCACGAGAGATATTTATTTGGGAAGATTGATGAGGTGCTGGATTTACCATACCTATTGGAAATACAAAAAGACTCATATCAAAAATTTTTAACGGAGGGGATTGCGAGTGTCTTACGCGATTGCTCTCCTATTTCTGATTCAGACAACACAAATAAAGAAGAAAAAGATGATCAAGCAAATAAAGTAGAAGTTTATTTTCTTGATCATTATATTGCTGGAAAACCTAAATATTCTATTGAAGAGTGTCGTTCTAGAGATGTAACTTATTCGGTGCCGCTAAAAGTAAAGGTTAGACTTGTTTATAAAGAAACCGGAGAAGTTGTCGATCAAGACATTTTTCTTGGCGATGTTCCATTAATGACAGAAAATGGGTCATTTATTGTAAATGGGGCGGAAAGGGTTGTTGTTTCACAATTGGTTAGAAGTCCAGGTGTTTGTTGCAAACAAGGTGTAAATAAGTCTGGAAATTTTGTTACAGAAACTGCGATTATGCCTGCTCGTGGTGCATGGTTAGAGTTTGAAGAGGATCAAAGTGGTATTTTATATGTTCATATAGACAGAAACAGAAAAATGTTAGCCACTGTTCTGTTGCGTGGGTTGGGCATATCAAGTAATGAGCAAATTTTAGAGTTGTTTGATAATCACCCAACAATTAGGAAGACAATTGAAAAAGATTTTACTCAAAACGAAGAAGATGCGCTTGTTGAGTTGTCAAAAAGATTAAGACCTGGCGAGGTTTTAAATCTAAAAGCAATTAAAAAATATATTTTGAATTTGTTTTACAATCCAAGAAAGTATGATATTTCTAGGGTTGGTAGATTTAAATTTAATGAAAAATTGTCTGTTGCAAATAGAATAGAAAATTTGAAGTTGTCGCGTGATGTAAAAGTTGGCAACAAAGTGATTGCAAAGGCTGGCGAAGTTGTTTCTTTGGAACGAGGAAATGCTATTCAGGAAGCTGGTGTTAATATTGTATATGTTGAAACTCCAAAAGGGGAATTTAAGGTTATAGGGAATAATAGGGTTTCATTGAATTCGCTAATTAATGTGAAGCCACTGGATTTAGGTATAAAAGAAAAAATTCACTATCCAACCTATTTGGACATAATAAAAGATGCAAACAACATTGAAGATAAAAAAAGAATAATTGCCGAAAACGCTGACATTTTGATGGGCAGGCATATTGTTCTTGATGATATCATTTCTGCTATTAACTATCATTTGTCAATTGGAATGGGAATAGGAAAACTTGATGATGTTGATCATTTAGGGAATAGACGAGTAAAGACAGTTGGTGAACTATTAAAAAATCAATTTATGATTGGTATGACAAAACTTGAAAAAGTTATTCGTGAGAGAATTCAAGTTCAAACCATTTCAGAAATTACGCCAAGTTCTTTGATTAATTCTAGACCAATTACTGCGGCTTTGCGTGAATTTTTCATTTCGTCTCAAATGTCGCAATTTATGGAGCAAACAAACCCAATTGCTTCGTTGACTCATAAAAGAAAACTAACAACGCTTGGGCCAGGAGGCTTGTCTAGAGAAAGAGCTTCTTTTGATGTTCGTGATGTTCATTACACGCATTATGGTAGGTTGTGTGCAAATGAAACGCCTGAAAGTCAGAATATTGGATTAATAAACTCTTTTGCTACATATGCAAAAATTAATGAATATGGGTTTATTGAAGCTCCCTACAGAAAGGTTAATAAGGAAACAGGTGAAGTTACAAAAGAAGTTGTATATCTAAATGCAAATGAGGAAGATAGACTGGTTGTTGCACAAGCAAACGAACCTTTGACAGATGACAATAAATTTGTAAATGCGCGTGTTATTTGTAGGCACAAAGGTGAAATTGTTGAATTGCCAAGAGAGCAAGTGGATTTTATGGATGTTTCACCAAAGGCTCTAATTTCTGTTGCAACTTCTTTGATGCCATTTATTGAAAACGATGAGTCTTCTCGTGCGATGATTGCTTCAAACATGCAGCGACAAGCGGTTCCTTTGCTAAAACCAGAGGCTCCACTAGTGGCCACGGGTATTGAGCATAGGTTAGCATTGGATAGTGGGGCAATAATTACTGCAAAAGATGCTGGCGTTGTAAAGTATGTTTCTGCAAATAAGATTATAATTGCAAAAAAAGATGGAACCGAAGATGAATATGTCCTTGAAAAATTTACTAGATCAAACCAAGGAACATGTATAAATCAAAGACCAATTGTAAATAAAGGTGATAAGGTTTTAAAGGGTGATGTAATTGCTGATGGTCCTTCTACATCTGGAGGAGAGTTGTCAATTGGTAAAAATATTCTTGTTGCGTTCATGCCTTGGGAAGGATACAACTATGAAGATGCTATTTTGATTTCAGATGAATTAGTTAGAGATGATGTATTAACATCTATTCATATTGAGAAAAAAGAGATTGATGCAAGAGACACAAAACTTGGACCAGAAGATATTACAAGAGACATTCCAAATATTGGTGAAGACGCACTAAAAAATTTGGATGAGAATGGCATAATACGAATTGGAGCAGAAGTTTCTGCTGGAGACATTTTAGTCGGAAAAGTAACTCCAAAGGGTGAAACTGAGTTAACACCAGAAGAACGTTTGTTGAGGGCTATTTTTGGAGAGAAAGCTAGAGAGGTTCGTGATACATCTTTGCGCGTACAACATGGCGAAGGTGGAATTGTTGTGGACGTTAAAGTCTTTACCCGTGAAAATAAAGATGAACTTGATACTGGTGTTAATAAACTTGTTAGAGTGTATATTGCACAAAAGAGAAAAATGATGGTTGGCGATAAAATGTCTGGTCGTCATGGAAACAAAGGTGTTGTTTCTCGAATATTGCCTGCTGAAGATATGCCGTTTTTGCCTGACGGAACACCAATTCAAATTGTTTTAAACCCGATGGGTGTTCCATCTCGTATGAACATTGGACAGTTGTTTGAAACTCATTTGGGCTTAGTTGCAAAATCGTTGAATTGGAAAATTGCAACTCCAGTTTTTGATGGTGCAAAAGGCGATCAAATTCAGCAATTATTGAAAGAAAATGGATATCCAGAAGATGGAAAGATTCAGTTATATGATGGCCGAACTGGAGAGCCATTTGAAAATACTGCAACTGTTGGTTATATGTATATGCTTAAGTTGATCCATTTGGTTGAAGACAAGGTTCATGCAAGATCTACTGGTCCATATTCATTAGTAACACAACAGCCGCTTGGTGGCCGTGCTCAATTTGGTGGACAGCGTTTCGGTGAAATGGAAGTTTGGGCACTTGAAGCTTATGGAGCTGCCAACATTTTGCAAGAAATGTTGACTGTTAAGTCTGATGATGTAGTTGGCAGAACAAAGACTTATGAATCTATTATAAAGTCTCAAAACGTTTCTGAACCTGGAATTCCGGAATCGTTTAAAGTATTAATCAAAGAATTGCAAGGTTTGGCTTTGGATATAAAAGTATTAACAGAAGATAATCAAGAAATTGGTTTGCGTGAGTTAGTTGAAGATGATAGAGATTTAGTAGATGTTATGGCTACTAAACATGACAATACAGATGAGATAGAATTGGCTTTAGATGAAATTGAAAACAGTTCATCAATTGATGATGAATCAGCTCCAGAAGAGTTGGAAGATGATGAGGATCTAATGGGTGCTGATAGCATATTTGAATTTGAAGATTTAGATGATTAAAAGCAAAAGGTTGCCTTTGGGGGGAAATAATGTTTGAATTAAATAACTTTGACTCAATGCAGGTGGGAATTGCGAGCCCAGAAAAAATTCGAGAATGGTCTTATGGCGAAGTTACAAAGCCAGAAACTATTAATTACAGGACGCAAAAGCCAGAAAGAGATGGTCTTTTTTGTGAACGTATTTTTGGACCAACAAAAGACTGGGAGTGCCATTGCGGAAAATATAAGCGCATTAGATATAAAGGTGTTATTTGTGACAAATGTGGTGTTGAAGTAACTAAAAGCAAAGTGCGACGTGAAAGAATGGGGCATATTGAATTAGTTTCTCCTGTTTGTCATATTTGGTATTTTAAAGGAGTTCCTTCAAAAATTGGGACGGTGTTAGATATGTCGATGAAGGCATTAGAACAGGTTCTTTATTTTACAGCTTTTGTTGTTACTGATCCTGGTCAAACACCACTGGAATATAAGCAAATTTTAACAGACAGAGAATATCGTGAAGCTCAAGAAATGTATGGTGCAAAAGCATTTAAAGCTGGTATGGGAGCAGAGGCAATAAAAGAACTTCTTTCTCATGTTGATGTTGAAAAAGAAACCAACGAATTACGTGAGTTAGTAGCTGTTTCTAAGGGGCAGAAAAAAATCAAAGCAGCCAAAAAGTTGGAAATAATGGAAGCATTCTATAAAAATCATGTTGAACCAAAGTGGATGATATTGGATGTTTTGCCTGTTATTCCACCAGAATTAAGACCAATGGTTCCACTAGATGGTGGTCGTTTTGCTACGAGTGATTTAAATGATTTATACAGAAGAGTAATTACCAGAAACCATAGATTAAAGAAATTAATGGAGTTAGGTGCTCCAGATGTTATTATTCGTAATGAAAAGAGAATGTTGCAAGAAGCGGTTGATGCTTTGATTGATAATGGGCGCAGAGGAAAACCAATTACAGGAGCCGGAAATAGAGAATTAAAATCGTTGTCTGCATTATTGCGTGGAAAACAAGGCCGATTCCGTCAGAATTTGCTCGGAAAGAGAGTCGATTATTCTGGTCGTTCTGTAATAGTTGTTGGACCTAGTTTGAAGATATATCAATGTGGGCTTCCAAAAGAAATGGCTTTGGAATTGTTTAAACCATTTGTGATGAAGCGGTTAGTTGATTTGAATCATTCTCACAATGTAAAGAGTGCTAAGAGAATTGTTGAGAGAGCGCGTCCTGTTGTTTGGGATGTTTTGGAAGAGGTAATTAAAGATCACCCTGTTTTGTTAAACCGTGCTCCAACTCTTCATAGACTCGGAATACAGGCTTTTGAACCAGTGCTTATTGAAGGTAAAGCTATTCAGTTGCATCCATTAACTTGTCCTGCTTTTAATGCTGACTTTGATGGTGACCAAATGCCTGTTCATGTTCCGTTGTCTGTTGAAGCTCAGGCTGAAGCGAGATTTTTGATGATTGCTTCAAATAACATACTTAAATTATCTGATGGTGAACCGATTACTGTTCCAACACAGGACATGATTTATGGTAACTATTATTTAACATTTGAGAGAGCCGGTGTTAAAGGTGAAGGGAAGATTTTTAGAGACGAAGATGAAGCTGTTATGGCATACGAAGTTGGTGAATTGTCTTTACATGCAAAAATAAAAGTGCGTAGGACTGCAGAATGGAATGGTGAGAATGTTTCTGGGCTTGTTGAAACGACCGTTGGTCGGTTGATTTTTAACCATATAATTCCACAAAATCTTGGGTATGTTGACAGAACAAAGCGTGAAAATGTTATTTTACCAGAAATTAATTTTATTGCAAGAAGTTCAGACATAAAAAAGATAATAAAGCTATGTTATAACAAGTGTGGCCCAACGGAAACAGCAATTTTATTAGACAATTTAAAAGATTATGGATTTAAATATTCTACAAAATCTGCTGTTACGGCGTGCTTATATGATATTACGATTCCAAAAGATAGAGAAAGAATAATATCAGAATATGATCAAAAAGCTATTGAAGTAGAGAAAATGTTTAAGAGAGGTTTGATTACCTCTGATGAAAAGAGTAGAAACATTTTCCAAATTTGGAGTGCTGCCCAAAAAGATATGACAGAAGCCGTTATGAAAGAATATAGCAGCACAAACCCATTTAAAATGCTTTCTGATTCTGGTGCTCGTGGTAAGGCAAACCATATGACGATGATGAGTGGTATGCGTGGAATACAGAGTTCTACTTCTGGAAAGATAATAGAGGTTCCTATTCGTTCGTCATTTAGAAGTGGGGCTAGTGTTATTGAATACTTTATTTCTACGCGTGGTGGTAGAAAGGGTATGGTTGATAAATCTCTAAAAACTGCAGATGCAGGCTATTTAACGAGAAGATTAGTTGATGTTGCACAGAATGTTGTTATTACCGAAGAAGATTGCTTTGAATCTCTAGGTGAAAAGGTTAAAGGCGTTGAGGTGTCTGCAATAATGGATGGCTCAGCAGTCCTTGAAAAACTGTCAGATAGAATTTATGGAAGATTTGCAGCTAGTGATGTTATTAATCCAAAGACTGGTGAAGTTATGGTAAAAACAAATGAAATGATAACTGAAGAACAAGCAAAAGCTATTGAAGATGCTGGTATTAAATCTGTTAACATCAGAACGGTTTCAAGTTGCAAATGTAAAAATGGTGTTTGTGCAAAATGTTATGGAAGAGATATGGCAACGCGTGATGTTGTTAAGGTTGGTGAAGCCGTTGGAATTATTTCGGCTCAATCTATTGGTGAACCTGGAACGCAGTTGACCATGGACTCAAAACACTCAGGTGGTGCCGCAAGTGAAGAAGATATAACCCAAGGTTTACCTCGTGTTGAAGAAATTTTTGAAGCACGAAAACCAAAAGGCGTTGCAATCATGAGCGAAGTTGCTGGTGTGGTTAAGGTGGCAGATGTAGCAAAGCAACAGGTTGTTGTTACTACAAATGAAGGATTTGATGTTTCCTATTCAATTCCATATGGTGCTAAATTAAAAGTAAAAGTCGGCAGCAAAGTTGTTCCTGGAGATACTTTCACTGAAGGACCACTTAACCCCTACGATATACTTAAGACAAAGGGCGTTAAAGATGTTCAAAATTACATTATTACCGAAATTCATAAAGTATATAAAAAGAATGGTATTGATGTTAACGACAAACATATTGAGATTATTTTACGTCAGATGTTACGTAGAGTAAAAATCGAAGATTCTGGAGACTCCAGTTATATTCCAGGGGAATTTGTTGACATTTATAAATATGAGTTAGAAAACGAAAGATTATTAGCAGAGGGTAAAGAACCAGCAACAGCAAAGCGTGCATTATTGGCTATAACTAAAGCAGCTTTACAAACAGAATCGTTCCTATCTGCAGCAGCTTTCCAAGAAACAGTTAGGGTTTTGACAGATGCTGCTGTCAAGGGTAAAAGTGATCCATTGGTCGGATTAAAAGAAAATGTTATTATTGGTAAACTAATTCCGGCAGGTACTGGTTTAAAGCGTTATAGAGAAGTTTCTCCATTGGAATCTGTCGAATAAAAAAAATGTGTTAAAGAGCCCGAAATTTATCGGGCTTTTTTGTGAATATTTTTAAAATGGGTATTTACAAACTTGAGATTTAATGTTACAATAAAACTACTAAACCGAAGTAGGTAACAAAAAGATTTTACAAATCATTTTTTGTATGTTAAAATAAACAAACAAAGAGGTGAATTGTATGAAATTTTTGGTTTATCCTGCGGTATTAGAAAAGGACGAAACTCAAAGTACATATTGTTTTAATTTTCCAGATTTGAACATAGTATCTCCAGGAGTTTCGATCGAGAGAGCTTATTTAAAAGCATGTTCGGATTTTCAAGCTTATATTTCTTTTTCTGAAAAATTTGATTTTCCAATAGCAGATCCAACGCCTTTTGAAAATTTGGTTAAATCAAACCCTAAAAAACATGTTATGTTGTTTAGAGCTAAAATAAGTGGAGAAGTAGTAAGTTTAAGCAATGATGAACTAGCATATAAGCGATTAGTAGAGTCTATGTTTGAGTGAGGAGAGTAAAAAATGACTGAAAAGAATGAAATCAAAAATTCATTGGTAGAAATTGTAAAAACTTCTATTTTGTTGGGTGCTTGGGCACAAGAATCGGAAAACGGAGTAATGTTTTGTTTTCCAGCTAGATTTTCTTCAGAAAATAATTTGTCTGAAACAGAAAGACAAGCCATTGTTGAAAGAGGTGGATTTTCTATTGACGAAAAAATGACTAGTGGTGAAATTGTAACTATACATAAAAATTTAGCTACAAGAGTTGCTTGTTTTATTTCGCGTAATTTCCCTGGAGTTAGTTCTGATTTATTTAACAAAGGAAACTTTAATCGTTCTAAGTCGACGACTGTGGTTAAGGGAATTGTTAATATCGATTTGTATAAAACAATGGAATATTTTGTGGGAATGTTGCAAAAAGAATCTTCACATCGTGAGATGATTATGCAGTCTTTTAATTCGCTTGAATTAGCGCAAAGGAATAGAAATAGCGCTGTATTAAAGAAAGCCTGCGAAGATCTATTAGATGCTGTTCTAGTTTATGGGAAATAATTGATGGTAGAAAAAAAATCAATACAAAGTTTGGCAGAACTTGCTCAAGCTGTTGGCTGGAGAAAGGTTGCCGACGATAAAGGATTTCGTAGTTATGAATATAAAAAAGATGTGTCACGGAGTGAAAGTGTGACATATCTTTTGCGTATATTTGATGAACAAAATTCAGAGGATTTTTATCAAACTTTATTTATAATCAATAATGTTTTGCCAAGACCATTGAAGAAAAAAATTAGAAAGATTACAAGGCGTTTAAAACCTGATGATATGCCCAATGTTATTGATGTTATTAAATTTGCGATTGATGAACATAAAAAAAAGACGACTTACTCAAAGTTAAAAAATTATGGGCTTATTCTTAATGTTGATATTGAGAAATTGGGCTATTTTGAAGAATATGAAACAAGCAGAAGAAAAGAATTAGAAATTTTAGCAAAAATTGAGGCGCATCTTCCAATGGAATTGGCTCCCGAGGTCGGCAAAATAAAGAAAATTGAATATAAAATGGCTTATATTAGAACTCATAGTCATTCTTTTGAGGATTGAAATTTATGCTAATAGACTTGGCATTGAAAGATATTTTACTATTCCGCAAAATATAGCATAAGCGACTTTATCTTGGTAAGATTCTGTTGTTAGTAATTTCTCGTCTTCTATGTTTGATAAATATCCGCATTCGGCTATAATTGATGCTGTTTCAGTGCATTTTACCATAAAGTAATCGCCAGTTGATGGGGCTTTGTCACTTTTTTCTAATTGATTTTTAAATTCCTCCTGAACGCAAGTTGCAAGTTTTTCACCAAGTATATTCCCTTCGTTATAAAAGGTTTGTGCACCTCTTAGGCTTTTGTTAGTAAACCTGTTCATGTGAATGCTTACGACAACATCTGGATTAGCAGAATCAATAATATTTTTTCGTTTTGCCATGTCATCTTTTTTGTAATTTTTTGTATATATTCCATATAATCCATTTTTGTCTTCTCTTGTTAATATTACTTGTATTCCGGAAGCATCTAACAAGGTTTTTAATTTTTTTGATATTATTAGGTTTAAATCAGCTTCTTTTACCTTTGTTGCTATTCCAATCCCACCGGGATCAATCCCTCCATGGCCAGCATCAATTACTACAGTGTATTTAATTGTAGATTGTTCAGCCAAAGATGTCTCTTGTGGATTTTGTACTATAAGGGTTAATAATAGTACAAATATAAATGATCCAATTAAGAAATAAATTTGAGCTTTTTCTAACTTTTTCATTTTACACCTATCATAGCATATGCATTAAGTTAATTGAGATAGAACAAAAAGCTTATTTATATTTTGATTTGGCTTTTTCGTTGAGAAATTATTTTGAAAAAAAGAGAAGAATAAAGTTTTAATTTGAAAGATAATAATTTTTTTATATTTTATTGTGGAATGTTAATTATGCATTTTTGATACAATGTTAAAAAACATAGTGTAAAAATTAATTTATTAAGAGAATTTAAGAGTATTCATTTATTAAGTTAATTTGTCTAAAACAACTTCAAAAACTATTCAAAAACTTTATGTGTTTTTATAAAAATATATCATTTGATATATTTTTTCTTTTGTTTTTGGCTTTTTAATTCTCGACGGATTAAAATAAAGTTTTTTATGAAGTGGAATCAATTCATATTTTGCTTTAAATTTCCATAACTATGTTGTGAGGTGATTGTATGAAAACAAAGCGCATAGGATCAATTACAGCTTGTGCATTATCTTTAATTTTTGTTTTATTGTTAGCTATTCCATTAGTAGGCTGTGGTTTTGACAAAACCGTTGATAGAGCTGCAAAAAATTTAAATAATTATGATATTGAGGCTGTTTTTTCAGATGAGGATAAAACTATTAAAGCAACAGAAATAGTCACAATAAAAAATACCCACAAAGAAACAATGTCAACAATTAAGTTTCATCTTTATGGTAAAGCTTTTAGAGAAGATGCTAAAATTTTACCGTATACATATACTTCAACGAGTAAATGTTTTCCAAATGGTATTAGTTACGGAGATATGCAAATAAATTCGGTATATGAAGGTGAAAATCCTTTGAATTTTAGCTATTCTGGACAAGATAATAACATACTTGTAATTGATAAATCATTAAAAAAAAATGAGTCTACAAAAATTATAATTCAATTTGAACTAAAATTAGCCGAATGTATTCATAGACTTGGTTGGTTTGGGGACGCAGTTAATCTTGGCAATTGGTATCCTATACTTTGTATATTTGAAAACGGTGAATTTGTTTGTGATCCATATTATTCTATTGGGGATCCATTTTATAGTGAATGTTCTAATTATAAAGTTAAATTTACTTTTAACTCACAGTATAAGGTTGCGACTACTGGTCAGATAAAAAATGAGAAAATTGAACAAAATTTAACGACTGTTCAAGTTGAAGCAAAAGCAGTACGCGACTTTTGTATTGCTTTAAATAAAAATTTCGAGGTTGTTTCTGGAAAAGTTGGGGAAACAGAAATTAATTATTTTGGATACATTAATGACACAGACATTGAAAAAAACTTAAAAACTGCAAAACTTGCATTAAGCACTTTTAATAGTATATTTGGCACATATCCTTATAGGACCCTTAATGTTGTAAAGACTCCTTTTCTTTTTGGAGGTATGGAATACCCAAACACTGTTTGGATTGCCGATAATATTAGTGATGATTTTGAATTAACAAAGGTAATTGTTCATGAAATTGCACATCAGTGGTGGTATGGTTTGGTTGGAAATAATGAAGTAAAATATTCGTATATAGACGAGGCATTAGCCGAATATTCTACAATTTTGTTTTTTGAAAAAAACGAAAGCTTTGGAATAACTAGGCAAAAATTAGTTCAAGAAAATGCATTAAGCTATCAATTATATGCTGAAGTAATTGATTCGATCGGAGGTACTATTAATGATAAGCTTAATCAATCTGTTATAGAATTTCAGTCAGAGTTTGAATATGCATATGTGGTATATGTGAGGGGTTCGTTATTTATGGATGCTTTGAGAGACAAAATAGGAGATAAAGCATTTAATAATGCATTAAAAAGTTATTTTAAAAAATATAAGTTTTTAGTGGCTGATAGAAATGCGTTATTAAAATGTTTTAATAAAGCGGCTGGAGACGATTTAACTGATTTTTTTGAAGAATGGAAGGCATAATTGTTTTGGAAAAGTTTTAAAAGTGCTATAATGCTTTTATGGAAGTTTGTTGTTTAGCTAGCGGTAGTCATGGAAATTCTACTTTTTTATCAACCGGATTAACTAATATTTTGATAGATTGTGGTTTATGTTTGAAGGATATAGAAAGTAAACTTTATATGATCAAAAAAGAACCTAAAAATATCAATGCGATATTTATTACACATGAACATAAGGATCATATTTCTGGAATAGTTGCTTTTGCAAAAAAATATAATTGCCTAGTTTTTTTACATGATAAAATATTTAGTGAGTGCTCTTTTATGTTTGCGCAAATTTTAAGTAATGTTAAGATTTTTGGTACAAATGATTTTTACTTTCAAGATTTGACGGTTTCTCCATTTGAACTAATACATGATTCGGTTTTTTGTGTGGGATTTTCTTTTTACTGTCAAGGGAAAAAGGTTTCAATTGCCACAGATACTGGAATTTTACCAAAACAAGCATTAATGGCAATGCAGGGTAGTGATTTGGCTTTAATTGAGGCTAATCATGATGTCAAAATGTTGATATATGGTCCGTACAATGCCAGGTTGAAAAAGCGAATTGCAAGCGATGAAGGGCATTTGTCAAACGAGGATGCTGCAAAAATAATTGTGGAATTGGCGAGAATGGGAACAAGAAAATTTGTATTATGTCACTTATCGCTTGAAAACAACACAGAGAAAATAGCCTTATTCACGGTTAATAATGCATTAATTGAAGCGGGTTACGAAGGAATTGTTGAATGTGCCCAACAATATAACATTACTAAAATATTTAATTTGTGAGGATTTATGCAAAACAAAAAATATAACATTCTTTTTGATGGGAAAAAGTCGTTTACATTTACAGATGCTGGAATTGGAGAGTTTATTTATATCATTTTAGAAAAATTGCTGATAATGATTCTAAGCTTAATAATTGGTTTGGGCATCCCAAAACATACAAGTTTAGGTTACATTTTCTCGTTCTTGGTTGAATTGGGATTTTTGGCTACGGTTTTTATTGTGGCAAGAGCAAATAGAACTGCGGTTTTTTATGCTGTAAAACTCAATAATAAAATTACATTAAAACAGGTGGGGGTTATTTGCATTATTTGTGTGTTGGCTCTTTTTGGGTTTTCACCGATAACCAATTCTTTTGTTTCGTTCTTAACAAATATTGGATATAGTTCTGATCTTGGTATTTCAGTTAACACTTGGGGTCAGTATATTTTGTTTATATTTTTAATGGCTATAGTTCCAGCGGTTTGTGAAGAATTCTTATTTAGAGGATTAATCTACCAGGGATTGAAAAAGTGGAATCAAATTGGTGCGATTTTTTTGTCAGCTTTGTTTTTTATGTTAATGCATGGAACACCAGATCAAACTATTCACCAATTTTTATTGGGAATCATACTAGCATTAGTTTTTTCTGCAACTGGTTCAATTTGGGCTCCAATTTTGCTTCACTTTTTAAACAATTTTGTTGCTTTGACTATAAATTTTATATCTAATATGTCTTCAACATCTGAAACTTTACAAAATGAAATATCCGAGGCGAGCAAAACACCTTGGGGTGAATTGGCCATGTATTTTATTTATTCGGTTATTATAGCGGCGGTTGCTGGTATTGCTATATGGTATCTGATTAGATATATAAATGAAAATAAATCCAAATATGTCAATAATGATATTCAAAATGGAGAAGAAAGCTTACAAAGTTTTGAAGAAGACTTTTCAAGTGATTCTTCAAGAAAGCTTTCAATTACGCTCTTTATTCTTTCAGGGGTTTGGTTGGTCATTGAATGGATTATGGCATTAATTAATGGAATAAATTAATGTAACACTTTTATTTTGTTCTGCATATATTATTATATAAGCACATGAAACATGGGTATCAATGGCTAAAGAAGCAACTTAAAAAGCTTAAAAAAAAAGGTGCCAACATTAAAACAGTAGGGAAATCTGTTTTAGGAAGAAACATCTATGCCATTGAAATTGGCGAAGGCCCTGTAATATTGATTCAGTATGGAATTCATGCTAGAGAATATGTTACCTGTGATCTTGCTATACTACATGCAAAAATGTTATTGCAGTTAAATTCTTGCAATATTAAATATGTGCTTGTGCCTATGGCAAACCCCGACGGAACCGAACTTGCTCTTTTTGGAATAAAAAGGAGTGGTTGTTGGAGAAAATGGTTAAAACTAAATTTTAAAAATTTTGATTTCTCGCTTTGGAAAGCAAATGTTAAAGGAGTTGACTTAAACAACAACTTTGATGCAGAGTTTAGAAAACATTCTTCAAGTTCGGTTCCTAGTTGCCAGGGCTATTGTGGACCATATCCATTAAGCGAACCAGAAACTAGATGTCTTGTTCGACTTTGTTATTTATATAAACCTTGTTTGACTTTAAGTTTTCATACAAAGGGAGAAGAAATTTATTTTGATTTTTTCCAATCTCACCGAAATAGAATAAGAGACAATAAAATTGCAAATCTATTTGCTCAGGATTTTGGATACAAAATAAAATTTACACAAGATATAAGTTCTGGTGGATTTAAAGATTGGTGTGTTTCCACTCTTGGGATTCCAAGTTTGACTATTGAACTAGCTAATGATTCGCTTTCGCATCCAATAAAAAGCAAATATGCAAAAGAACTATATTTGAAAACTAAAAATTTAAATTTGTTATGCAAAAAGGCCTTAATTATTGCAAAAACGGACAATAAGAGTTCAACTTAGCTTGAACTCTTTTTGTTTTTTTGATACAATTTCAGTATGTTAAACAAGCAAGAGACTATGCAGGTTGCTTTAAAACTTGCAATAAAAGCCTATAGACATGGGGAAGTCCCAGTAGGGGCAGTTGTTGTAAAAGATGGTATGATTGTTTCAACTGGTTATAATTCTAGAGAATCAAAAAAGAATGCAATTTGGCATGCAGAGATGATTGCAATTGACAAGGCGTGTAAAAAATTAAGAAGCTGGCGTTTGAATGATTGTGAATTGTTTGTTACATTAGAACCATGTATGATGTGTATTGGGGCTTGTGCGAATGCTAGAATAAAAAAAGTTTATTTTGGAGCATATTCTAATGATAGTAAGTTAAAAGATGTTCCTTCAATTTCAATTTTAAATCATAATGTAAATTTAGAAGGTGGAATTTATCAAAAAGAATGCGAAAATCTTATAAAAAAGTTTTTTGAAGAAAGAAGAAATGTTAAAAATTGACTTTTTTGTTTTTTTTCTTTACAATTAACTATTGGAGGAAGTATGTTTTTAATTGTTGGATTAGGAAATGTTGGCGAGATCTATAAAAATACTTTTCATAATGTTGGATTTTTAGTAATTGATAAACTAAGAAATAAATTTGGTATAGTCAATGAAAAAAAAGAATTTGATGCACTTGTTTCTAGTTGCAAAGTCGGAAAAGAAAAATTAGTGTTTGCAAAACCAACTACATTTATGAACAATAGTGGAATTGCAGTTAGAAGGCTTAAAGATTTTTATAAGCCTGATACAATCATTATTGTTCATGATGATTTAGATTTGCCATCGGGCACAATTAGAATTAGAACCAAGGGCAGTGCAGGAACGCATAATGGAATGAAAAGCGTCTTGCAAGAAATTAATGATGAGTCTTTTGTAAGAGTTAGGGTTGGAATAGATAATATAAAGAAATTAGATTTGGCGGATTTTGTTTTGTCAAACATTCCAAAGGATTCAAAAACATGGTTGGGAATTGATTTGGCGACTATGGCAATTGAAGAATTAATAAATATGACACCTATTGATAAAGTGAGTGCAAAATATAGTAAATGATTAAAGATTTTTTTAAGCTTTCAGAATTAAGCAAACAATTTTATGATATGAAGGTTAGTCTGTTAGAAGGGAAAAATGTTTCGTGCTTTGGTGCGAACATAACCGAAAAGATACTTTTTGCCGCAGAATTAGACAGACCAATTTTTTTTATTACATCTGATTTAATTTCCGCAAAAAAAATTTTTGAATTGGCTTGTCAAGTATTTGGCGAGCAAGTTTTACTTTTACCAGAAGGCCCAGATGTTCTTATATACAAACATGCCCAGTCTAAAGAAAATTTTTTTATACGAACAAAAACTCTAGTTAAAATGGCGCAAAACCAAGCAAAATTTGTGGTATGTCCAATTGATGCGATGTCATCACTTTGTCCCAAACCAGAGTTGTTAAAAAAAAGTATAATTAATTTATCTAAAGATAGTAATTATGTATTAAGCGATTTAGTTTTTTTATTGCAAAAAATCGGATACCGAAGAGAAAATATGGTTGATGCACCGGGTCAATTTTCTTTAAGAGGAGATATATTAGATATTTTTCCAGTCATGAGTGAATTGCCATATCGTATAGATTTTTTTGATAATCAAATTGAAAAAATATGTTTATTTGATATAAATACTCAAAAAATATGCGATGAAGTTGAGCAAATTGATATTGTTCCGTTAACTAACTTATTAATACAAAATCAGGATAAAGTAGAATTATTAAATTCAATTACTAGAAAAATTAATAATTCAAAATTGGACTTTGTATCCTGTTTGGAACAAATAAAATTTAAACTTGAAACCAATATATCGGATTATTCATTAGATTTTTGTATTCCATTAATTGAAGAAAAGTTCACCAATATTTTTGAGTATATAAGCCCTAATACTGTTTTTTTATTTGATGAATGTAAATTAATTTTTGATGAATTAAATTCGCATTTTAAGGAGTTTTTGTCAAGAAAAGAAAGCCTAAAGCGATCAGAAATGATATTAGATGAGAACAATTTAGGAATATTTGATAACTGCCGTTTATTGAATATGTTAAAAAATTACAATTGTTTGGGTTTTCTTAAGTTGACGACAGACAACAAACTTTTTAAAACAGATTTTGCTGTTTCGGTAAAAAGTTCTTCTGTTATGAGATACACATACAATTATTTAGAACTGTCGAAGGCAATTGAATCATGGCATGGTAGTAGTTTTTTGGTTTATATTTTTGGTGGAGATATTGAAAAATCAAAACAAATTCAGAAAAATCTTGAAAATTATAATGTTTTTTTAGACTTATTTGATAAAAAAAATAAATTAAGTGAAAAAAGCCTGATTTTTCCATACGAGCTTTCATCTGGGTTTATATTGCCTCAAGATAAGATTGTGGTTCTTGGGACTTATGATGTTTTGCCAAAGAAAAAAAGTGTGATGATGGCAACGAGGGAGAGCGTTTTTTCTATCCCTAAAATTGGTGATTATGTTGTACATGAAATTCATGGCATTGGAATTTGTGAAGGTATTACCAAATTAACTGGAAACTTTGGAACAAAAGATTTTATTGTGGTTAGATATAGAGGGGATGATAAATTATACGTTCCGATTGATCAGGTGGATTTATTAGAAAAATTTAGTGGAGCCGAATCGCCACTTAGATTATCTAGAATTGGTGGGGTTGAATTTGCTGGCGTAAAAGAAAAAGTAAGATCAAGCATAAGAAAAATGGCTTTTGATTTATTAAAGTTATACGCCGAGAGAGAAAGTAAAAAGGGATTTAGATTTCCTAATGACGATGCGTTACAATTGGAGTTTGAAAATGCTTTTCCATATATTGAAACTGAGGATCAATTAACAAGTTTATCAGAAATAAAAAGAGATATGCAGTCAGATAAAGTTATGGATAGATTGTTGTGTGGCGATGTTGGTTTTGGGAAAACTGAAGTTGCGTTTAGAGCCGCATTTAAAGCTGTAATGGCTTCCAAGCAAGTTGTCTTTTTGGCACCGACCACAATTCTATCCGAGCAACATTTTAAATCTGCAGTGCAGAGATTTAAAAATTTTGGCGTGAATTTAGCTGTCATTAATAGATTTAAGCCAAGTGCCCAAGTAAAAACTATATTAAAACAATTAAAAAATGGAGAAATTGATATATTGTTTGGGACTCATCGAGTTTTGTCAAAAGATGTAATATTCAAGGATCTGGGCTTAATTATTTTAGATGAGGAACAAAAATTTGGAGTGGAAGATAAAGAAAAGTTGAAATTACTAAAAAATAATGTTGATGTTTTATCTTTATCAGCGACACCAATACCCAGAACATTAAATATGTCTATGTCTGGCATTCGTGACATTTCTATAATTTCTACACCGCCAATGGACAGATTGCCTATTCAAACATTTGTGACTGAAGAAGATGATTCAATTATAAAAGATGCCATCGATAGGGAAATAATGCGTGGCGGTCAAGTGTTTTTTGTTTATAATAGGGTTGAATCAATTGAGCAAAAAGCTGAAAAAATTCGAAAATTATGTCCTCAAGCTAAAATAGTTGTTGGACATGGTCAGCTACCTGCTCATCAACTAGAAAGCGTTATTTACGAATTTAATGTTGGTAGAGCAGATATTTTAATTTGTACTACAATTATTGAAAATGGTATTGATATTGCAAATGCTAATACTTTGCTTGTTCATGATTCTGATAAATTTGGTTTATCTCAGTTATATCAAATTAGAGGAAGAGTGGGCCGTGGAAATAGGGTAGCTTATGCTTATTTTTTATATAATCCAAGTAAAATATTAACAGAAGATGCTCAAAAAAGATTAGATGCCATTAGTGAATTTACAGAGTTTGGTAGTGGATTTAAAGTAGCAATGCGTGATTTAGAAATTAGAGGGAGTGGCAATATTTTGGGGAAAGAACAACATGGACATTTGCAAAAAGTTGGATATGATTTGTATTGCAAAATTCTTGCTGAAGAAATTGCTAAATTGAAAAATGGTGATTTTGAAAAGAGTTCCGAAGTAATAATTAAAATTGATGTTGATGCCTTTATTCCTAAAACATATATAGAAAATGATTCTGCAAGGATTATTGCATATAAAAATATTTCTTACATAAAAACAAAACAAGATAGAGACAAGTTGTATTTTGAATTTAAAGATGGATTTGGCGAACCACCGCAACCCGTAGTAAATATTTTGGAAATTGCATTAATTAAAAGTATGGCCAGAATTTTGGGAATTATCGAAGTAATTAGTTCGCCTAATGAAGTAAAATTTGTTTTTGAAAAAGGTAAAATTTTGATGGAAGAAATTGCCGTTGCAGTTTCAAAATTTAGAGATATTGCAAGTTTAGAAATGAATGAAATAAATGCGGTTAAATTAAGAGCCGTTGGCTATTCTCCTTTAAAAAGATTAGATTTGGTTAAAGAATTTTTAAATTGTGCGTCTAGTGCAAAAAAATAATTGCAATAATTAAAAAAGTCTAGTATAATATTGAAAGTTTGAGAGGCATATAAATGAGAAATAAATTTTTAAGTGTTTTAGTATGTTTGCTTTTGGTCGCTCCTATTTTTGTGGGCTGTAGCTTGTACAAGAAAGATGATTCTAAAACTGCATCTAATGTAGCTATAAGAATTGGAGACGAGGTTATTACAAGGGAAGAGATTCAAAATGCTTATACCACTTATTATAATTACGGATATGGCTATATGTATGATCAAGATCAATTAATGGATATGGTTGTAAAATCTTTAGTCAATCAAAAATTGGGTTTGATAGTCGCAAAAAAGATTATTGTAATAACTGAAGAGAATTTTGACGAAATAATAGAAAAAATAGAAGAGTCTTTAAAAGGTGAAATTGACGAAAGAGAAAGAGCAATTTATGAAAAGGCTGGCGAAATTGTGCCAGAACGTATTTGTGATGATACTAATTGTGATGAGCCTTCTCATAATCATGAGGAAGAAGAAACCTCTTCACCTTATAATCCTTATGAATCGGTGATTTTAACTCCAACACCAGAGAACGAGATTGAGATTACTGAACAATTAAAACTTTCTAAAATTAGTGATTTTATTGCTGAGCTTAAAACTGAGTGTAAACAATATGCATCTAGGTTTACAGCACTTAATCAGTATATTGCGGAGTTAGTTCAGGTTGAAGAAGTTAAAGGAAATAAAGTTTATAAAGAACAGGCATTTCAAAATAAAATAGATGAAATGGTTGAATATTACATGGATCAGAAATATGTTGAGAAATTGCAAGAATATGTAGAATCAAGAATTGAAATTTCTGATCAAGAGATTTTAGAAAAATTTACAGAATTGGTTAACAAAGAAAAACAAACTTATGCTGGAAATACTTTTGCAGATGCATATGAAGATTCTCAAAGCAAGAATATGTTTTTATTTTACGGATATGAAAATATAGATGAAGATGGCGAATTTGCTGAAAATGGATATATTAGGGTTCAACATTTACTAATTCAGTATAGTGACTTAGTGAAAGCTGATTTGGCAAAATTGCCAGGTTATGGTATTAGCGAAAAAGAATATAGATACCATTTAGGTCAACAATGGTTGGATACTTCGACGCCCGAGGAACCTCATACTATAGAGAATGCGAAAGACTATATGTGGTTTCCCGAAACCGACGAAGATAAAAATGAAGTGGCTACTTTTATCTCACAAGATGAATGGTTGTCGTACATTAACATTAGAAATTCTTATTTAAATTCATTGACGACGACATATCTAGATCCAGAAACGGGCAAAAAAGTTGTTGATGAAGATGGCGTAGAGTTGACGAAAACGTTAGAAGAAGTGTTACAAGAAATTAATGAGGTTGCAAATTGGGTTGCTCAAGACGGAGAATCTCAAGCTCAATTAATGGCTAGAAAGGCTCAAGAATTTAGAAAACTTATGTATATTTATGGGTCTGATGAGGGAATGTTTCAAGTTGGATATACTACGGAAATATTGGGGTATTCGTTGCCTGCAGATCAGACAAAGTTATCCAGTGAAATTGGTAACAATGCAAGTGGTTTTGTTGGAGAATTTGTAGTTGCGGCTTATGATTTGTATAATTCTTCTAAACTAATTAGTGATAGCGCTGTATTAACAGACCATGGAGCGCATATTTTGTTGAATTTAGGAAAGACAAATGCTGGAGTGGTTTGTGAAAACAACATAGAATCTATGAAAGAAACTCTCTTAAGTTTGTCTTATGGCGAAACCGTTTACGATTATGTTTATTCTATTATTTTAGAAGAAAAAACGAATTCTGCTTATAGTGACTATTTAATTGAGATGAAAAAAGAATTAAACAATGAAATTGAATACATTTTATCTAGTTATGAAGAAATATTTTAAAATTGGCGACATTTGTCGCCTTTTTTCTTGACCCTTTTGTTTTTATTTTGTTATATTATATTATCTATGATTGAGTCGGAAAATTCTAATAAAAAAAAAAAGAAAAAAAATAAAAAAAATGATTTTGAAAAAAAATTAAATGAAAAAATCATAAATAATGATTTTTTAAGTACAGATAGCCAACTTGAAATAAATATTTCTAATATTGAAAATATTGTTGATTCGAATTTGGTTAAGTCTTCTATTGAGACAGAAACTTTAATTCCAGATAGTCTTATTTATTCCGGTAAAGAAAACAATAAGGTTGATTTAAATAAAGAAACTAATCAAAATTTGGACGTTAAACTTAAAGAAACCTCTGATTTGCCGGCCCATGACATTTCAGGGGAAGTGTTGCTTGACGAAAGTATTGTTGCTGCTGAATTTAAGAAAGCCGAGGAAACTCAAAAACCAAAAAGCAAGAAAAAAAATATTATTTTTAGTTTGATTTTTTTAGGTATTAATATAATTTTAGTTTCAATTATTGCAACTTCGTTAATTAAGTCTGCTGATGCTTCATTGATTGATGTCTTTTCTGCTCAGGGAAAACGGCTTTGGTGGCTTGCTTTGGCTTTTGGCTTTCTTGCAATTATGTTGCTTTCCGATGCTGCAGCTTTTTTTATACTTATTAAGAAGACAACAGGGAAATTTAGACCATGGTTGGCTTATAAAACAACGTCAATGGGCAAATATTACGAATCAGTTACGCCATTGGCTTTGGGTATGCAACCTGGCCAAATTGTGGAACTATCTAGAGGTGGAATATCTGCTGGGGTGGCGACAAGCATTCCAATTATGAAAATGATCATTTATAATCTTATGAATGTCATTTTGGCTTTAATTTTTTTAATTGGGGTTGGAATGAAAATTCCATCTGGGGCAGAAAAGGATTTGGCTTATATTTTATTGGTTA
Source organism: uncultured Clostridia bacterium (assembly GCA_944332395.1). Classification (GTDB taxonomy): domain Bacteria; phylum Bacillota; class Clostridia; order Christensenellales; family UBA1242; genus CALVJV01. The sequence goes on from CALVJV010000009.1 coordinate 59,187, forward strand.
TCTTTAAGGTTTTTGCCTATATTGGAGTTATTTTTAGTGGTAGTTTTATATTTATTATTATGTTAATTGCCAATTCAAAAATAGCTGGTAGATCCTTGGCTAGATTTGTAGTCAGAACAGGTTATAAATTAAGATTGGTAAAAAATTATCGAAATGCTTACAACAAGTTAATGAATTCTGTTCTAGAGTTTCAAAATTCAATGAGCTATTTTAAAAAGAACAAGGGCACTTTATTGGCTGTTGTTGGTTTTACAGTACTATCCCTTTTAGCTATGGCGTCACTACCTTATGCTATAATTATGGCTTTATCAAATGTAACTTTTTCGTCATTTGGAGAAGGGTTGTGGTTTTGGCTGGAGTGTGTTGCTAGATTTTATATATGCTTTCTTGCTGCGAGCTACATTCCATTGCCTGGCGGAACTGGAATGATGGAAATATCCTTTTTTGTTGTGTTTGGTGGTTCTAATTTTTTATGGACAAATATAGTTTGGGGATTTTTGTCATGGAGAATTATTTCTTATTATCTAATAATTGGCCAGGGTATTATAATGGTAATTATTGATACCACAAGGACAATTATTTCTGCACGAAAAAATAAACGAAATAAAGAAAAAGCAAAACTATAAATTGTATTGATTAAATTTTTTTGATATGTCAATAATTTGTGCATGAGGCGAATTATTGTTTTTTGTTTGTGTGCATTATTTATTCTTCTGTTGGGGTTGTTCTTGTCGACAGAAGAATTTTCTTTTGCCCAATCTGATTCACACAAACCAGTTGTGTATAAAGTTTACATTTCTGTGATGTCAGAATTAATAGAGCTACCTGAAGATGCAAATGTAGAAGATTTGGGATTTTGTTATGAAATTTCAAGCAACTCAGAGATTTTAACCTACAAGACTTATAAAACTTTAGGATATACTACGGTGTTTGCGTGTTCTAAAACAGACATTTACAGAATACTATCTCAAAACTCTATAAAAATTAATCAAACTTATAATATTGAAAATATAATTGTTTTTGAGGGCTTTATTCGAACAAATACTGGAGATTCAGATTCTGTACAAATTGCATATAACAATGGAATATTGTCGATTGGCTCGCCATTAATAATTGGGTCGTATTAAGAAGTATAAATAATTAATTTTTGGCAATTATTATGTTGAGGTGATAAATTATGGATGCAAAAATATTTTTTAAAAAACTAAAAGCTTTTACTAAGAGGAATTTTCCAGCGATGGCCGTTTCTTTTTGTTTAATATTTGCTTTGTCATTGGTTACAGCCGTAGCTGTTTTAAGAGTGCAAGAAAACCGACAAAATCAGTCTTTGCCTACTAATTCAACGCCAGAGCAGGTTGAACCAGATGTTCCAACAAACGTTGACACTGTTATTTCATTTGTTATGCCGGTTGAAGGGGCAACGGAAGGATTGCCTTTTGCTCAAGATTATTTGGTCAAGTATGAGACATTAAAAAAATGGCAGACGCATGAGGCGATTGACTTTATTGCAATGGCGGGAACAAAAGTTGTAAGTGCCTATGACGGAAAAGTTGAATCTGTTTATAATGATTCATTGGAAGGTAATGTGGTTGTAATTGATCATGGTAATAATTTAAAAACAGTTTATAAATCTCTTTCTTCGGATATTTTAGTAGAGCAAGGACAAGAGATTAAAGCAGGGGAGCAAATTGGATTTGTGTCTAATTCAGCAAGTTTTGAAGAATGGCTAGGAGCACATCTTCATTTTGAAGTGATTCAAAATGGAGAATATAAAAATCCTTATGATTTTTTGCCATCAACGAATAAATAAAAATGCGGTTTAACCGCATTTTTTATTTTGAAATAAATTATTTTTTTGTATAATAAATCTGAGGATTTAATTATGAAACACACAAAAATAGTTTGTACAATAGGCCCATCATCTAATAATGATAGAACTTTAAAAGAAATGATAAAAAATGGTATGAATGTCGCACGCCTTAATATGTCTCACGGCAGTTATGATGAACATTTGGCAACCATAAGAAGATTAAAAAATTTAAGAGAGAGACTTAAAGTTCCACTTGGAGTTATGATTGATTTGAAAGGTCCAGAAATTAGAATTGGTGAATTCGAGCATGGCTATGTTGAATTAAAGAAAAATCAAGAATTTAAATTAGTTAACAAAAAAATTATTGGAAATGAATTGGAAGTAAGTGTTTCTTCAGCAAGCCTATTCGAAAGAGTAAAGCCAAAACAAAAACTTTTATTAAGTGATGGATCTATCGAGTTAATAGTAAAAGAGACCTCAAAACAGGGTATAATTTGTAGTGTTTTAGTAGGAGGGAAGTTGTGGAGTAATAAAAGTATTAATGCTCCGGGACTAAAATTGTTTGATTCTTATCTTTCAGAAGTTGATAAATTGGATATTTTGTTTGGTTTGTCTGAAGGCATGGATTTTTTGGCTATTTCGTTTGTGCAATCAGAAAATGACGTCAGGGCTGTTAGAGAATTTTTGAAAGAGAATAATGGAGAAAAAGTTCAAATTATATCTAAAGTTGAAAGCGCTAAAGGAGTAAAAAACTTAAAAAACATTATAAAAAGTTCAGACGGAATTATGATTGCTAGGGGTGATTTGGGTGTTGAAGTTGATTACGTAAAGTTGCCACATATCCAAAAATTAATGGCAAGGCAGGCTGTCGAATATGGCAAGTACGCAATTTGCGCAACACAAATGTTAGAAAGTATGATAAATAATTCAAAACCCACTAGAGCTGAGGTTACAGATGTGGCAAATGCAGTATTAGATGGTTGTGGCGCGGTAATGTTGAGTGGAGAGACTGCTATGGGTGGAAATCCGGCGCTATGCGTTAAAGTTATGAATTTAATAGTAAGTGAAAGTGAAAAATATATTGAAAATATTCAATATGTTGATAGTCGCAATGTTGATATGTGTAAAAGCATATGCGATTCAAGCGTTGAGTCTGCAAAAAAATTAAGAGCGGCAGCGATTTTAACTGTTACAAACTCGGGCCTTACAGCTAGGCAAATTTCTATAAAGCGCCCAAAGCAAATTATTGTTGCATACACACCAAGCCGTGAAGTTTACAATCAAATGTCAATTTTGTTTGGAGTTGAGCCTTTTATAATAGAAAAAGAGAAAGACATTGATGGACTTTTGTTAAAAGCAAGAACCAAAGCAAAGGAACACGGAATAGTTAAAAATGGAGATTTGGTGGTTCAAACAATTGGTATTCCTTTGGGTGAGAAAACAAATGCAATAAAAATTAATATTATTTAAAAAGATTGTAACGATCTGGTGATATTATTGCTTTAAACAAAACATCTTTTTTTACTTTGTTTTCTTTGATTGCCGTCTTTACAAAATTTTTCATTTCTTCGCGTTTTGTTGTTCCATCGACAGGACAACTATTTTTTAATATTGGAAAATGTTTTGTTGCGTTTATGATATCTGTTTCATAGCAAAGTAATAAGGGTCTTATAATAGTAATATTTGTTTTATCCAAGTGTGATTTTGGAGAAAATGTGGACAATCTGCCTTCGTAAAATAAAGACATAAAAAAGGTTTCAATTAAATCGTCTGCGTGATGCCCCAGAGCAACTTTGTTTGCGCCTAGTTCTTTTGCATAAGTGCAAAGTATGCCTCTTCTCATTTTTGCACATAAAGCACAAGGATTTTTTTCTTTTCTTATTTCAAAAACAACCTGATAAATATTTGATTTGTAAATATGAAGCGGAACATTATATTTTCTACAAAAGCTTTCCAAATTTTCAAATTTATTTTCGGGGTTGCCATTGTCGACTATTATTGCAATTAACTCAAAATTTATCTTTAAATAACTTTTTAGTTTTGAAAGGCCAACTAATAAAGCTAAACTGTCTTTTCCGCCAGATAAACCAACTGCAATTTTATCTCCATTTTGAATTAAATCATATTTTTCTATTGCTTTACGCATAAAACTTTCTATTTTTCGCATGGTCAAATTATAGCATAATAGTATAATGAGTCAATAAAAATTGTAAAATTTGTTTTGATTAATTTGTTATATGCGTTATAATAATCTAAAACAAATACAAACTAAATATAGGTGAATATGAAAAAGATTTTGGTTGTGTTTTTTGGTTTGATCATGATTTTGCCTTTTGCTGCTTGTTCTTCTAAAAAGGAGATAGTCCCTGTCTCTGGAATAAGCTTTTATGAAAATGAAATTCAATTGAAAGTAGGAGAAAAAGAACAACTTCAATATAAAATATTCCCTTCTAATGCAACGAATAAATCTGTTCAATTTTTTTCCTCAGATCCAACATCTGTAACGGTAGATGATAATGGTGAAGTTACATTAAACAAAAATCAGTCTGCGGTTATTACTATACGTACATTAGATGGGCTATTTGAATCTACATGTATTGTTTCGCCATCGATTTTGCCCGAGAATATTATAGTTGATGAAACCAAAATGGAATTAAAATATGACCAACCATTATATAAATCTGTTTTTTTATTATCTGTTGGCCAAACAAAAACTTTGCCAATTTTAACTACTCCGCAAGAGGCAGAGAAAGAAAATTTAAACATTTCTGTTTTAAGCGGGGACGCAAATTGCTTAAAGATAGAGTATAGAGCTGATTGGCTTATTACGGGTGTTTCATCTGGTAAATGTGTTCTTCGAATTGGTTATAGAAATCAGAGCGATAAAGAAATTTATGTTGATATTCCTGTTTGGGTTGATTATTCTCCTAATAATTATGAAATTTATCAAGCTGAAAAAGAAATTACAAATTATAGTTCTGTAAGTCTTGAGCTTGGAGCAAGTTCTTTATTGCGTTTGCATTTTTTGAGAGATAATCAATACATCTCACAAACATCAATAACCTATATTATTAGTGACGAATCAATTGCTAGTGTTGAGTTGATTAATACAGTGGAACAATTTAATAATGAAGGATTGATTGATGATATTGCTTTGTTTAACACTGCAAAGTACATAAAAATTACGCCTAAATCAGAGGGTGATTTTACACTTTATTTATTGAGTGATGCTTTAGATGAATCTGGAAATCCATATTCAATAACAATGAATTTTACGATTAACGATATTTGTGACGAGCTAGAAGTTAATGTTGTATCTGACTATATTGCTGCAGATGGCCGTCCTGTTGTTTTTGTTGGAAGCTCATTCTCATTAGATGTTAAACTTTTTTATACCGGAGCAGAATCGGGATTGACAGAAAAAAGGCCCGTTTCAATTGGAAATAGGATTGTTAATTATCAATATTCATCGATGGATGCTTGTTTTGAAGGAGTTGGCTCCAAAACTCTTGATGGATTGGTAGTAAAAACTAATACGAATCTATTTAATGCATTAGAAAATAATGATGGCTTTGTTTCTATATTGGTTTCTGTTCAAAAAAGCATAGATAGTGACGAGTATGTCGAAAAATCAGTAGAATTTTATGTGCAAAATTCAATTGAATCTTGTGTTTTGGTTTGTAAATATGATTATTCAGTTTTAATAGATGGTGGAGAAGTTGTTTGTCCTGCAAGTGTTGGCTCGCAAATAAGTGGATTAAGTTGGTATTTAATTGATAAAAATGGAGAAGAACGACTTGTTATGTCGTTATTGAGTAATTCAGAGCAAAATTCTGTAATAAATCACACTATATGGTCTATTTTAGTAAAGCCTATGAATGATACGGTTTTAAATAGTGATTTAGTATGTCAATCAATAGACCAGTGTGAAGTCGTTGTTAGTTTATCGTGTGGTTTGAAAACAATAACTATGTCATTAATAATACATATAATAGCCGAGTGACTTTGTTTGGTGAAGGTTATTAAACTTTGCACAAAATTTTTAGGGCAAGTATTGACAAATACAAATATAAAGTTTATAATTGACTTATTAATGAAAGGAGATTTTTAGAGAATGGAAAAGAAAACTATATGGGGTGCCATTTTCTTAAACTCGGCTTTAACGGTTGCGCTTGCTATTTATACAATAGTTGCAATCGTTTTAGGTTTTGCCAAAAAGCCAGAGGAAAGAACGGTGGCGCTTGCTCTTCGTGTAGATGATGAATATGTCTTTGAAGAGGGCGATATAACATTTGAAGGATTAGGCGATATAATGGAACAAGTTGGTGATAAGTATATTGCTAAAAATCCAGGTGAATTTACTTGTGTCGTTGAGAAAAAAGAAGATTACAAAATCACATATAATGTTACGGTTTATGGTTATGGTCATGGTACGGCCGATCATCCATATAATATAACAAGTGTAAATCATCTTTTTGACTTAAAGCAAGATGAGGCAAACGTGACAATATATGATCAATTGGACAAAGTGTATTCATTGAGAGCTGATATAGATCTTGAAGGAATGAATTGGGAGCCTATAGGTCAGTTGTTAGGTGATTACGAGTCTCAAATCGTAAAAAATGAAGATGATACATATACAAAAATTGGTCTCTCAACAGAAGAAAGACTAAAATATATGTTTACTGGTGAATTTATTGGAAATGATCATACCATAAACAATTTATTTATCCAGGTTACCGCTGATAATTTTTGGAATTATGCTGTGCCAAATTTTGTAGTTGGTTCAGACAAAACAACAATTTCTGTTTCGGAAGTTTACATGTATGTTGGATTTTTTGGATATGCGAGAGATGCTAAGATTTCTGGTTTGAAATTTAACAATGCAGAGATCATAGTTGCTAGTGAATTAACAAGCGGATAGTTTGTTACAACTATTTCCGAATTAGATGGTCAAGAATTATTAGTCAAAAATGCAATTTCAGAAGACGAAGGTGCTTTTTTATATACCTCGTCTGGTGTAGTAGTTGGTGGAATGAGAGAGACTATCGTTGGTACAGCAGAAGATGGCGTGGTTGTTGAAAATTCTAAACTAACTGCTGGAAATGCATCTTCATATAATGGTATTGGCTTGTTGGCCGGTGAATTAACTTTATGTGATATTCAAAATGTTTCAATCAAAAATGCGCAAATTACAGCAACAAGTCCTGTGACAATGGCTGGCGGTTTAGTCGGTAATGTTTGGAGATTGTACAATCAATCTGGATATTTTGTTGCAGATGATTTGGCAGAAGATGGTTCTGAAAAAGAAACTGTTATTGCTAATGTGTTGATGGAAAACATTGATATTATTGGTAATGCGCATGGCAATTCAGCGGTCGCTGGTGTTGCTGCTATATTTGAAGGAAGCACATTAAAAGATGTTACCGTTAATGAATTAAGTATTTCTGTTGATGATACAAATACAGATGGCATATCTAGTATAATTGCTGGAGCTGTTGGACGTTTAAGTAGCTTCTATACAAAAACAGGAACCGAGATCACAGTTTCAAGTCTTGAAAATGTTTCTATTAATGGTTCTATTACTGCTATTGATAGTGACAATACAGCATTTAATGCGGCAGGTTTGGTTTTCTATTCAAATGAGGGATCAATAGTGAAAGATTCATCTTTTAATGGATCGATTACCGGAAAAAATGTTGCTGGAGCAGTCTTAGCTAACTGGGGATCTTTAACTTATACTGATTTGTTTGCAGGCAATGCTGTTAGTGCAGAGATATATGTATATCAATCTGGCGCTGGATTAGTTTATAACAACTATGGAAGCGTTAGCGGATCGGAGTTGAGTAAAACAAAAGTTAATGTAAAAATAACTGAAGCTTCGATGATAATTATACCTGCTTCATTCGAACATGACGACTTCATTATCGCTGGATTAGTATCAAATTTAGTAGGTGGAGTTGTTGAGAATTTTGAAGTAACATCTCAATTAATTGATCCAATTAATGGAGCTGGAGCTATAGGATTTGTTGGTGGAACAGAAAGAGTTACAATTAATGCTCCATATAAAACAAATGATCCAATGCAACCCACAACCAATGTATATTCCTATAATGTATCAACAGATTTTAGTGGTGCAGTTGTAAAGAATATATCAACAGATGTAGAAATTAGAACAGTAGTTGAAAGAAAAAATGCTTCAACAAAAAGAGCCGCTGGTGTGATAGCTCTTGTTAAAGATAATTCTGTAATTAGCGAAATTTCTTCTAAAGGAAATATAAATGATTATGCAACTGATAATGCTTTGGTTTCTGGATACATTGTTGCAGGTATCATTGGAGAAGTAAATGGTAAAAAGATTGAAATTTCTGACGCTTCTACAGAAATGAGTGTAAAAGCAAATGTTTCTATTTTTCAACTTTCAAGTAAAGATGTTTCATTTGTTGCTGGAGCTATTGGCGTTGTAACACAAACTGGTTCTGAAGCTGGAGATGAAATAAAACTTAATGCATTTACAGTAAAATCAAGTGATTCAATAAAAACAATTAAAAACAATTTAGGTTATGCACAAAATGGATATCCTAATCCGTATGAAATTAATACAGCATTGGCTTCTGTTGCTGGCCTTATTGCTAGAGTACAAGGATTATCAACAATTAAGGTTTCAATAAGTAACTTTATTTTAGAAAATTATGAAGTTTCAGCATATAACATTGCTAGTGCGGGATTTGGTATTGTTACAAATGCAACAATAGAAAATGTTGAGATTAATGCTACAAAAGTTGCAGGCGCTGTAGTGTCTGGTATGGTAGGATCTGTGCAAGATTCGACATTAAAAAAGACTGGTGTTGAATTATTAGCTTGTGAAGTATATACTCATGGTGAAAAACAAAGATTTGCTGGATATGCTTCTGATGTAAAAGGAACAGTTTTAGTTGAAAATGCTTATGTAATAATTCCAACGGACAAGACGGATTTTTCATCAGAAATTTATGTAAACACTATTTTGGCAGCTTTAGCTATTCAAGATAATAGTTCTAGTGCAACTTACAAAAATGTTGTTTGTTATGTTAATGTAAAAAATGCTACAGCAGAAGTTGGTTTAGTGCAGGGCATTACTGGCGAGTCAACATCTTCATATGAAAATGTTAAAAAGTTGAGCGAGAATACCGAAGCGGCATCAATGCCCGAAGGGGCTCAGGCCTTAACTGAAGATCAAATGAAAGATGCGGCCAATTTTAATGGTTTTGATTTCTCGGCAATTTGGAAGATCGAAGAAGAAGGAAAGTGTCCAACTTTTATTGAAAGTGCAGAATAAAAATAAATTTTTAAGGGCTTTTGAAAGAAAGCCCTTTTTGTTTGACTTTTTTGTTTTGTTCTTATAAAATCAAATAGTAATAATAGAACTTTTGGGAATACTAGGAATTGAATTATGATAAATCTATCACCAAAATTAAAGTTATTAGTTATTTTAGCCTCTGTTTTAGTTGCAGCCATAATTGTAACAGTTATAACTGTGGTTGTATTACAAAAAACGAATGTTGCAAAAGTAAAAACAGTTTCTTTTCATGCGGCTAGTATTAATTTAAATGTTGGAGAAACTGTTGAACTTTCTGTAGAAATAACGCCAGATGATGCAAAGAATAAACAAATTGAATTTTCTGTGGGAAATTCTCAATTGGTTGAAATAGTTAGTACTACTCAATCAAGCGTTTTAATTAAAGCAAAAAAAATAGGTGAAACGCAGATATTTGTAAAAAGTTTAGCAAATAAAAATTTAGTAGATCAATGTGTAATTAGAATTGTTGATACAATTGCTGATGACATTAGTGTTGGTGACATGATGATCGGAGAAGTTGGGATGGAAACAAAAATTCCTCTATTAGTTGAACCATTGAGTGCGAATCTGCAAAAAATTATAGTTGTTGATTATGATAAAAATTATTTCGAATATGTAAATATATCAATTGAAGATAATAATGCGTTTTTGATAGTATGTCCTAAATTGGTTGGAACAAGTTCAATTGTTTTGGGGGTTGATGCAGAAACAGAAAATGGAGAAAAAATTGTTAACACAAAATTATTTATGTTTAATTCGTATTTAGCCGAGATTGACAAAATAACATACATGGTTTCTTCAAGCCAGTTTACTGAAATGACGCCTAGCAACCTGATTGATAATAATAAGCTTATTTTAAAATCTAATTATAAATTATATTTTAGGTTCTATGGGGATTCGTTGTTTGAAAATTCTATAAACTTAACAAACATTATATATGATAATTCTTTGATTTCTGTTGTTCAAGAAGCAAATGGACAGTATGTAATTAGTAGTTTTAGTTCTGCTTGGGAAACAACTTCATTGAGAATAGAATATGGTGAAAAAACATTAATAATAAATCTTTATTATTTTGATTTGGAACAAAATCCGGATTTTAATAATGCCTTGCAACTTTCAGATACTGTTGTTCAAAATCAATATAATTTAATTTCTATTAATTCACAAAATATTAAAGTTTTAAACTTAATGAAATATGGATTTGTTTCATTAGAAATCAACAACGCTGATGTAAATAATGTTGTGTATGACAATATGACCTTTGCAGTAACTAGTTCGGAGGAATCATTTTTAAATATAGAGTTTTTATTTATAATTGACTATTGGGATAAGGCTTGTATTACTGGTTCATCGGCAATTGGTAGTTATCAAATTAATAAAAGGATTCAAGTTATACCTGTGTCATTTGAAGAGTGATGTATGAAATATAGTAGCGTAGATATTTCTAGAATTTTAAATAATTCATACAAATTAGATTTACATGGATATACAAAAGATGAAGCTAGAATTGAATTGTTTAATATTTTGGAGAGGATAGACAACAATAAACCAGGCATTGATATTGTTCATGGATATAAGTCTGGAGAGATATTAAAAACATTAATAAGAAAGGAATTAAAACATTGTTTGATTAAGGACAAAATACATCTAGATGCTGGAAGAACTCTTTTGGTCTTGGATTTTAAAAATTTTAAAAAATAAAAAAATAAAAAATTTTTATATAAGTCTAGTATTTTTAAAATGATTGTGTTATAATGATATTATATAAGGAGTGTGCGGAATATGGATAAAGAAATGAAATGGATGATTATAGGAATGAGTGCAACGGTGTTTTGTTTGGCGGTTGCCATTACATGTGCAGCAATAAGGAATTTTGATCTGGTTCCTTCTATTATGCTGGGATTTGTTGCAGTGTTCTCGGCTGTTATATTGTTCTTCTTAATAAAAGATATAATTGCAAAATCAAAAGAAAAGCAAATTAAGAAAGATGAAGAGGATCAATTAAACAATGAATCAAACAATTAAATAATTTTTTTAAATAAAGCCCCCAATATTTGGGGGCTTTAAGTATATATTTTTGCGATCTTGTCAAGTATTATCTTGAGGTAATATGGAACGTAGAGATATTGGTTATGCACTAGCTTATATTTTTAGTTTTTTATATATAGCTATAATTGGTATATTATTTTCTGTTTATGTTGATCAAATGCAAAAAGTTGAGGTTGTTGCAATTAATGTGAAGTCAGATGAGGGTATTATTGTGACTAATCAGGGGAGCAAATCAACAACATCTTTAAAAGAATTAAATATCAAGTCTCCTAAGGTAGGTGTCAAGCCAATATCCGGCAAACTTGATACACAAACGGATATTCCTTATTCTGTATCTGAAGATATTGATAGTGAAGGGGCTTATGCCAAATTTCAAGTAATAGCAGATCAGTCGTATAATATAATATTAGAAGATGTTGAAGGCGTGCCAGAATCAGAATTAGGAAATGTCATGGTGGTAATAAGTAACGGAGGAAAAAATCCTTTGTCGTTGGCGGATTTGGGTGCTGTATTATTGTCTATTGAAAACCCTCAGAAAATTCAAAAATTTACCATATTTATTTGGTTAGATGCTCATTCAAGTAAGGAAATAATAGGAAGTAAAATTAAAATTAGTATTTCATTTAACAAAATTTAAAAAGACTGCAGATGCAGTCTTTTTAAAATGGATTTGGGGGATTGTCGTTTTCTTGTTTTATAGTATCATATACAAGGCATTCAGTTGTTAATAGAGTTGATGCGACACTGACTGCGTTCTGCAGACAAGATCTAGTAACTTTAGTTGGATCTATTATTCCAAAGTCATACATATTTCCAAATCTATCTTGGTAGGCGTCATAACCATATGAAATATCATCTTTTTCTAAAATTTGACTTATAATAACACTTGCGTCCAATCCTGAATTATTTAATATTTGTTTTATTGGAGCATATAAAGAGTCTAGAACAATTTTAGCGCCCGTCTTCTCATCTCCGGTTAAGCTCTCAATAACTGAATCTAGAGCAGAAATACATCTTAATAGTGCAACACCTCCACCAGGGACAATTCCTTCTGTATGAGCGGCTTTTGTGCTTGATAGGGCATCTTCTAGTCGGAGTTTTTTTTCTTGTAATTCAATTTCTGTGGCGGCTCCAACCGAAATTACGCCAACACCTCCTGTTAATTTTGAAATACGTTCTTGTAGAATTTCATTATCAAAAGCATTTAAGTTTTCGCCTATCGAAAACTTTAAACTATTAATTCTATCTTTTATTTTATTAGGATCTCCATTTCCTCCAATGATTATTGTTTTTTCTTTGTCGACAATAACCCGTTTTGCCTTGCCAAGCATTGATTTTTCTGTGTTATTTAGGTCAAGACCTAAATCTGCTGAAATTAATGTTGCTCCCACAAAAATAGAAATATCTTCAAGTTCCGCTTTTCTTCTGTCACCAAAAGATGGAGCTTTGATTGCTACGCAATTAAAAAGACCTCTTATTTTATTTAATAGAATAGTCGCAAGTGCTTCGCCTTCGACGTCTTCAGCTATTATTAATAAAGAAGAACTTTCTCTTGCTATTTCTTCCATTAATGGTAATAGATCTTGAATGTTTCTTATTATTTTATCTGTTATTAAAATATATGGATTTTCTAAAATTGCGGTATTCTTTTCTTGGTTTGTAACCATGTGTGATGAAATATAACCTCTATCAAATTGCATTCCTTCAACTATTGATAGAGTTGTATTCATAGTTTTTGATTCTTCTAAAGTTATTGTGCTGTCATTTCCAATTTTTTTCATTGCTTTTGCAACTAATTCGCCTATTTCTTTGTCGCCAGCAGATATACTTGCAACTTGAGCAATTTCTTTTTCAGATCGTATGGGTTGAGATATTTCTTGGAGTCTTTCAACAATACGATTACAAGCTAGTTGCATTCCCTTTCGCATTTGTATTGGATTTGCACCTGCTGTTAAATTTTTTAGTCCGGATTTTATTAATGAAGAGGCGAGTACTACAGCTGTTGTGGTTCCATCTCCGGCCACTTCATTTGTTTTTATACTAACTTCCTTTAAAATAGATGCCCCCAAGTTTTCCGCCGGGTTCTCTAATTCTATTTCTTTTGCTATAGTAACACCATCGTTTGTAATAAGTGGAGTAGTAAATTTTCGTTCCAAAACAACATTTCTGCCTTTTGGACCTAATGTTATACTAACAGCTTTTGATAATTTTTCCACACCAACTTCAAGAGCTTTTCTTGAGTGGTCATTAAATAATAATGATTTAGCCATCTTATTTTTCTCCTTTATTCATTTATAATCGCAAGTATTTCACTTTGACGTAATAATACATAAGTTTTTCCATTATCTTTAAATTCGCTTCCTGCGTATTTATTAAATAAAATTGTATCATTAAGTTTAACTTGCATTTGAACTTGAGAATTATCCGCCATAATTCCATTGCCTAATGCGACAATTTTTCCAATTAGAGGCTTGTCTTGGTTTGTTTCGGGTAAAATCAATGAGCCGACTTTTGTTGGTTCGTTTTTTTGTTTGATCTCGACTAAAAGCCTATCAAAAAGTGGTTTTATTTTCATAAATTAATCTCCTAAATTAATTATATTTTTTTTATGATTTTATTACAGTTAAATTTTGTTTAAAAATGTCAAAGTTTTAATTTTTTTTGCTAAAATCTTTACTTACGTCATAAAGATTATCATGAGGATCGTTTTGAATGAAGAATATTGCGTCAAAAAATTTTTATTCAGTTTATTCTTATAATAGTAAACAGAAAAGACAATACAAGTTTAAAAAATTTTTTATTATTGCCGTTGTTTTTATTTTGATAACTATTGTAGTTATTTTTAGTGTATTTAATATGAATAAAAAAAATGATTATTTTCATGATTATATTTATTTAGTTGTTGTTGGCAAGTTTGATAAAATTTCAGATGCAAAAGACCTTGCGGATAATGTAAAAATTGCAGGTGGGGCAGGATATATATGGATAGATTCGGTATTTTGGGTTGTTGCGTTTGTTTACAAAACAGAAGATGCTGCGTTGTCTGTAAAAAATCAATTGCAAGAGGGCGTTTGGAAATGCTCGATTGAAAAGATTAAATTTGAGGAAATAAAATATAAAAAATTGAATATTAATCAAGAACTAGCTATTAAATTTTTAATCCAATACATAAATGATTTTTATGATTATGCTATAATGATTGACACCGATGAAACTCAAAACGCAAGTATCCACAAAAAAATTATAGCTAAAAAAAATGAATTAACTTTATTGATTAATAAATTAGGACAAAGCGAACTTGATGTTTTGATTTCTTCTGCATTGCAAAACATTTATGATGGACTTGTGGATTTTTTGAAATCTTCTTTTCCGCAAAATTTATATTCAAGTGGGATAAAAGAATTATGCATAAATGCTATTTATTTGTATATTAATATCGCCAATAACATTATAAAATCTATATAAAATGATGGACAATTAATTTAAAATTTTGTTAAAATAAACAAGGAGATAAATTATGGGATTTTTTGATTGGTTGATGAAAGGTATTGGATTTGAAACAGATGAAGATGCTATTAAACAAAAGAAGAAAAAGAATAAAAATAAAACAGAACTGACAGGTCTAGATCAAAAACAAGAATTATCAGAGCGGCCTGAGGTGTTTGATGCCTCATCATATGATGCATTTGGTAGTGTTGATGCAAATAAATTTTCAGCAACCGGAAATCTAAATAATGATGAGTTTGCTCCCGAAAATGGTGTAGCTGGATTTGGAACAAAAAATGTTGTAATACATAGACCAAAAACTTATAAAGAAGTTCAAGGATTGATTGATTATTTGAAACAAGGTGAATCGGCAATAATGATATTAGATGGATTAAGTCCAGCTGAGGCTCAACGAATATTGGATTTTGTTAGTGGGGCAGTTTATGCGTTGTCTGGAAGTACTCAGCGAATTGATGGGAATATTTTCCTATTGACGCCAGAGGGTTATAACATAGTTTCATAATTTTGGTTATAAATTTACTTTTTATCATATAATACGATTGAGGTGATATTTTGAAAATTCGACTACTTGGATATGATAGAAAGGAAGTTGATGGAATTATGGACAAATTGTGTTTGCAACAAGAAATATTAAAGCAAAATGTTGCATATCTGTCTAATCGATGCGAAAATTTAGAAAAAGAATTGTCTAAAGTTCAAAAAAATAAAAAATCTAATGATAAATTCAATATAGATAAGAAAATAATTAAGTCTATAAGGGATAGTATTGAAAAAGAATAATTAAGTTGGCGTTGTCATTTGTTTGACCAAATATTTTTGTTGTGTTATTCTTTAATTGTGAATTTTTGGAAAAATATAATATTTGTATGTTCGGGTTGTACTTGTAGGTCTCCAATGGCTGTATGGATTTCGTTGTCAAAGGTTGTTGAAAATAGGGTTAAACATGCAGAATTCACTTGTAGAGGATTGGATGTTTCTAGCCAAAGCGAAGTTAATAAAAATGTAGAAATTGCATTAAATCAATTAGGCATTCCAATTAAAAAGAAAATTAAGCCAAAACAACTTACAAAAGATGATCTTTTAAAATCGCCAATTATTATAACAATGACGGATATGCAAAGTGTTTTTATTAAAAACAACTTTGCATATAAAGATGTTTTTTCGATATCTAACTTTGTTGATGGACTAGAAATTTCGGACCCCTTTGGAAAAGATGTAAATTCGTACATTTTGGTAGCAAAACAGCTAATTTATGCAATAGATAAAATTTTTTATAAACTTTTGGAGGTTAAAGATGGGAGAAAATAATATTCAAAAAGTTGTAATAACTTCAGATCATTCAGGAGTTTTACTAAAAAAGGAAATAGCAAATTATTTAACAGCAAAAGGTTATGAAGTAATTGTTATAGGGTCTCAGAGTGGTACAGCTCCTGATGACTATCCAGATTTTGTTGAACCAATGGCTAATTATGTTTTAAATGACAAAAATATGGTGGGTATTGCAATTTGTGGGACAGGAATTGGCATTGGAATAGCTGCGGCAAAGATTAAAGGTATATATCCAGCATTATGCTCAAGTCCAGAAGTCGCTTTTTTTGCCAGAACGCATAATGATGCCAATGTGTTAGTTTTAGGTTCAAGAGTTACAGCAAAAAACACAGCATATAAAATTGTTGATACTTTTCTAGAAACCTCATTTGAGGGTGGGCGACACAAAAGGCGTATTGATAAAATAAAAAATTTAGAGAAAAAATATGGCGCAATATAATTACGACAATAAATTTAAAAAGCATATTTTTGTAACTTTTATTTATACTTTTCTGGCATTATTAGTGATTTTTTTTGAAATTATGTTGGCTATGTTAGTTTTATGTCCTAATGAATCAATAAATATGTATGAATATTTAGGGTTAGAAAAAGCCAAATTAGGTGCATTAGAAATAAAGTATAACAAAACAAATTCTGCAACTGATTTATATAATTTAATAATTGAAGCCGAAAAACAAGAAAATTATAAAAAAACAGATAAATATGTTGATATTATGCTTAAAAGAGATGATTTTTTTGCATTTGCAAAAGCATTAGACGATTATGCTTTGTCAATTACAGACAAAGATAAACTATATTTAGTTGCCAGTTTGGAGAGTTATTTATACAGTTTGAAGGTAACTAGTTGTTATAAAAAGAATATTGAACAAAGCTTAGAAATGGCATCATCTTGTTTCGAAAAAAATAGTTTAAGTATTTTTTATTTTTCTCGTTTTGTTGATTTAATTAAAGCGGATAATAATTTGTCTTCAGACGAAAAAATTTCTTGGTTAAAAAAGGCCGGCTCTTTTATTGTTAACTCGAAAACGATTTTAACACATATAGATGAATTATATAAAAATAATTATCCAACAGACATTGAGAATGCTAAATTATTGATATTAGAACAACTTTGGCATTTAAAAGGAATTGAACGAATTTTGTTGCAGGCTCAGAATGTTGATTTAACTGAAATTGATGCACAATTAAATCAACTAGCAGAAATTATTTCAAAAAAACTTGCATAAAAATATAATCAAGGAGAAAAATGACAGAGGCAATTAAAGAATTTACCACAACAGTATTTGGATCATGTCCGTGGTTGGGTGTTTTACTAATAGCAATGGTTCCCATTATTGAGTTGAGAGGAGCAATCCCCTTTGCGATGTCAGTGGCTTTTTGGGGCGCAAATGCGTTGCCATGGTGGTTTGCTTTTTTGGTGGCTGTCTTGGGTTCAACTTTGCCAGCTTTGGTTATTATTCCTGCATTAAAACCGGTTTTTTCGTGGATGAAAAAAACAAAAACATTCAAAAAAATTGCTTTAAAACTTGAATCC
This sequence comes from uncultured Clostridia bacterium, assembly GCA_944332395.1. Lineage (GTDB taxonomy): Bacteria > Bacillota > Clostridia > Christensenellales > UBA1242 > CALVJV01. The sequence goes on from CALVJV010000009.1 coordinate 76,755, forward strand.
AGATTTTTAAGCAAATCTAATGAAATTATTGATGATATTGGATTGGAAAAAAAGAAGAAAAAAATTTTATTAAAAAAATTTATAGGCGTTTTGGCTTTTGTTGCTGTGCCATTACCTCTAACAGGAGCATGGACAGGTTCGGCAATTGCAGCTTATTTGAATATGCCATTTTCATTAGGCGTATTATCTGTGTTTTTGGGAAATATAATTGCAGGAATAATTATGACGGTAATATGTATGTTGTTTCCTGGTGCGGAAAATATTATAATGTATTGTTTCTTGGGTTTAGCACTAATTGTGATTTTGTCGTCAATAATTTGGTCATTAATTAAGAAAAAGTTAGAGATTAAAGCTAAAGATGAATCTGAAGAAAATGATTTAAAAAATTCAAATGCAGAACAAAATAAGGAAAAAAACGATTCTATTTAACAAATTTTTGACATTTATTATATAAAAGGGTATATTTTCTTTGTTTGACAATAATTATTTATTTTGATAACATTAATTAGGGAGGCGGTAATGAAAAATTTTTTATTATATGCAGTTTCTTGTCTATTGTTTTTGATTTTGATGCCTGCATTTTGTTTTGGTTGTTCCAAAAGTGATAAAGCGGACAAAAAAACAGAAAGTTTGTATTCTTTATCTAAATATGAATTAAAAACCGTGAGTGGTTATTTTATTGAAAAATATGAAGGAAATGAACAAATCGTCGAGATGCCAAGCACTTACAAGGATACAAAAATCATAGCTATAGGAGAACGTGCGTTCTATAATAATGAATACATTAACCAGGTAACCATTGGTAAAAATGTATTATATATCAACGAAGAAGCTTTTTCTGGAGCAGTGAATTTATCTAAAGTTAACTTTAATTCTAAATTAGAAGTTATTGGTGAGAAAGCATTTTATTGTGTTAATTTGTCGGGAGAGCTTTTGTTACCCAATTCATTAAAGGAAATACAAGCCTCTGCTTTTGAAAATTCATCGTTGTTGACCACTATAAAGCTAAATCCTTCAACAATTATTTCACCATCAGCTTTTAAAAATTGTCACAACATTAGCAAATTCATTTTTGATGGTGGGACGATTGATGACATTTCAACTTTAGTTAATTCTATGGCAGTTGAATTTGATACAATTAAGGACAATGTTGGTAAAATATCTATTGAAATATATGATAAAGATATAAGAGCAGAACTTGAAGAGCAAATTTTAAGGTTGGGCTTTACTTTGGTTTAATAAAAAGGCATTAGTCTAACTGTTTTGAAGCTAGCAGAATAATTAAGAGTATATCAAAACAAATATATACTCTTTTTATTTATCAAAAATAAAAAAACACACACTTGTGTTATATAATGGCAAGCACGCGATTAAATGCAAAATGTCGTTTTTTTGTAAAATCATTTAGAATCCATCCAATAATGTAATATAATTTACTAAATTTTAGTTGATAGGGCAATAAGAGATGAAGGCACTTCTTATCATTATATTGAGCCAAGTACATATATTGAAACAAACAATCAATTAAATTCAGAAATAGAAACTTACTTAAAAATTAACGGTTTTAAATATGCGAAAGCAACGACATGGACTAATGATGCTTATTATAGAGAAACAAAACAAAAAATAGAAATGGCAAAAACTTTAGGAGCCGTTTCTGTCGAAATGGAATGTGCTTCATGGTGTGCTGTTGCAAAATGTAGAAATTTTAAGTTTTCACAGCTTTTATATTTTAGTGATTTAGTGAAACAAGATTGTTGGTCTAGAATTATTAAAAAAACAAATGGTTATCATAATAATAAAAGAGATCTTATTGTAGTAATGGTTAAAAACATGATTGATTATTTTAGTAATAAATCATAATTTTAAATAAAAAATGAAGAATAAGCTTAAATATGTATGCACTGGTTTGTTTTATTTGAATTTATTAGTTTTAATATATATCAAAATATATTATTTTTTCGAATTAATAAAAGGGACTTTACTTTTTGTGTGTGGTCCCTTTTTCCTTTTTATCCTGTCAGTTTTAAAATGGCTTTACATTATGTGTTCTTTTATTTTACTCTTTTTGTAATATAATCAAGTAACTCATCTAAGTTAATTATTTCTTGCTTCATTGAATCTCTATCACGAATGGTTACTGTATTGTTAGTTAAAGTATTTTCATCAATCGTAATACAAAAAGGTGTTCCGATTGCATCTTGTCTTCTATATCTTTTTCCAATTGTGCCCGTTTCGTCATAAACGGTTTTAAAAGAGCAAGAGAGCATTTTAAAGACTTGATGTGCCTTCTCAGCGTGAACTTTTTTTATCAGTGGAAGAACAGCTGCCTTAACAGGAGCAATATGCGGAGCAAAGTGCATTACTTCTCTAGTTTCTCCATCTGGCAATTGTTCATATCTTAATGCTTCACATAATATGGCTAAAACGGCCCTATCAGCTCCATATGAATTTTCGATTACGTTTGGAACAAATTTTTCGTTAGTTGTTGGATCAATATATTCTTGTTTTTTTCCAGAAAATTTTTGATGTTGTGTTAAATCGTAGTTGCTTCGGTTGTGTATTCCGTTTAATTCTTTCCAACCAATAGGGAAGTTATAGTAAACATCGCATGCTGCTTTTGCGTAAAAAACAAGTTTATCATGATCGTGAAATTTTAATTGTGATTCGGGAATACCCATACCTACAAAGAAATCTTTAGAACGTTCTTTAAAATATTCATATGCTTTTTGTGCATCTTTTTCATGGCAAAACCACTGATATTCCATTTGTTCAAATTCAATCGTTCTAAATATAAAATTGCCTGGAGTGATTTCATTTCTAAACGCTTTTCCTATTTGTCCGATGCCGAAAGGTAATTTTTGTCGCATTGAACGTTGAACATTGAGAAAATTAACATATTCCCCTTGGCAAGTTTCTGGCCTTAAATAAATTGTTGAACTATTGTCTTCAGTTACTCCGCGTTTAGTTGCGAACAATAAATTAAAATCTCTTATAGGTGTAAAATTGTGTTTTCCACAAATAGGACACGCCACTTTGTGTTCTATTAAGTAATTTTGCATTTCTTCTTTTGTCATTAGGTCCGGATTTGCTTTTCCTTTTGAATGCTGTTCTATTAATTCATCAATTCTTAGTCGTGCTTTACATTCTTTACAATCAACCATTGGATCGGTGAACCCAGACAGATGTCCAGAAGCCTCCCAAACTTTTGGATTCATTAAAATTGCGGCATCTAAACCATGAGAGTTTTCATTTTCCCAGACAAATTTTTTCCACCAAAATTGTTTTATATTATTTTTTAATTCAACGCCCAATGGACCGTAATCCCATACATTTGCAATTCCATCATAGATCTCGCTTCCTGGGAATAAAAATCCATAATTTTTACAATGCGAAACTATTTGTTGCATATTAGCTCTTGTTTCCATATTACACCTCACACTCTATTCGAGTAGTCTATCATTTATTGATGTTTTTGTCAATCAATAGCTTTATTAAATAATTGCAATTAATTTTAAATTATGGCATAATCTATTTTAAGGTGTTGATATGTTAAGTCTAAAAAATATAAAAAAATATTATAAAATGGGAAACAACATTGTAAAAGCTTTAGACGATGTGTCTTTTGAAGTCAATGAGGGCGAATTTGTCGCAATTGTTGGACCAAGTGGTTCTGGTAAATCTACATTAATGAACATAATGGGTTGTTTAGACATTCCCACAGAAGGTCAATATTTTGTTGATGGCGTTAGTGTTAGTAGTTTTAAAGATAATGAGCTTGCTCATTTTAGAAATAAAAAAATAGGATTTATTTTTCAGGGCTTTAATTTATTACCTAAATTGAATGCTTTTGAAAACGTTGAGTTGCCTTTAATTTATCAGGGAATAAAAAAGGCTGAACGGCAAAAAAGAGTGCGATGGGCTTTGGGACTGGTAGGGATTTCGGCTAGAGAGAAGCATTTGCCCACAGAACTTTCTGGCGGTCAACAACAAAGAGTTGCAATTGCAAGAGCTATTGCAACGCGCCCTTCAGTGATTTTAGCTGATGAACCAACTGGAAATTTAGACACTAAAACCGGAGAGGAAGTGCTGAATATTTTAAAAGAGCTTAATAAGTCAGGCACAACTATAGTTATGATTACTCATGATAATGGAATAGCTTCGCATGCAGAAAGAATTGTAAGAATTCTTGATGGAAAGCTTTTCGATGTAAAATCGAAAAATTAGTCTAGGAGGGGGATAGGTGAGTTTTGGTCAAGCTATAAAAATGGCATTTAAATCGTTAAAATCGAGCAAATTAAGAACTTTTTTAACAATGCTTGGCGTTATTATAGGTGTTTCTTGTGTTGCGCTTTTAACAACAATCACTAGCGGTGCCAAGGAATATATTGTTGGAACGTTGAAAAAAGAAAGTCAAGTTGTTAATTTGATGGTCACTAGTCAAACTAAAAATTTATCAAAACTTTCTTTTGATGAAATGGCTGCAGAAATTGACAAGGATATTACTGGTGATTTTATTTATACGTCTATGGCCCAGGGGTCTGCTGTTGCTATGGTTGATGATAAGTTCTTACAGATTCTAGGAGAGACTAACTTAAATTCACTTTATAAACGAACAATAGCGCTGGGAACCACAGTTTTTGCTACAGATATATATTATGACGATGTTAGAAATATAGATATGGTTGGTAGATTTCTTGAACAGGGAGAAACCGATAAATGCACAATCAACCAAGAATTTTTGAATACTTATTATCCTAGTGGGACAAAGGCTGAATCGTTAATTGGTAGCACCATTAAGCTTTTTACTGATGCAAATCTAATTAGAGTTAGTTTTGAGTTGCCAAACAATGTTGATGCTGAATTTGTATTAGAATTATTTGATTTTTTAGTAAATATTAAAGTTAAGGGTGCGTTTTTATTTGGATCTGAACTTTTGGGAACAAAAATTGTCGAAGTTGATGGGAAACAGAAGGTTGAGTTGGATGCAAATTGGTTTGAAAATTACTCTGGATTATATTTACAAAAAAACATTAACAATGCATGGGGACTTTATATTGATTTTAGCTCATTTATTTTTACTGATGAAGATATATTAGAAGTTATTAACAACGCATTTGATTCGGAGACTGTTCCTATATATTTAAAAGATATAAAAGAAAACGTTGTAGTTAGTAATAAAAACCCACAAAATTATAAAACTTTTGAGATTGTGGGTGTAATTTTAAGCGAGTCTAACATGCTTAATAGTATGACTGATGTAAGTTTTATCACCCAACCTAACTTGGTTGAAATAATGCGAAGAATGGATAAAGGATCAGTTGGCATTTTGCTTAGTCAAGAAAATATGCAATTTATTAGTTCAGGCTCCTTTGTGTTAGATACAAAAGGAGATACCACGGCCGAACAACTGACACCCTCAACATATTCTGGCATTAGTTATCCATCTGTGAATAATGCTTCTATATCAATTGGATTGTTTAGATTTGATGACGAAAAAAAAGTTGAGGCAGGAGTTGCGCAGATTATGTCTGCTATGGTTACAAAGGGATTTACACCAGATTCGTTTTTGGTGGTATCAATGAACACAATTGCAGATATGATTTCAATGATTATGAATATAATGACAATTATGCTTTCTGTTATAGCAGGAATTTCGTTAGTTGTTGGTGGAATTGGAATAATGAATATTATGTTAGTAACAGTTTCCGAAAGGACTCGCGAAATTGGGATTAGAAAGGCCATTGGTGCAAAAAAGTCGGCAATATTATGGCAATTTTTAGTTGAAGCACTTGTTGTTACTTTAATTGGTGGAATAATTGGAATATTGATATCATTAATTGGAACTCTTATTGTTGGAAGTTTTATGGGTATAAAACTTATTATGCCTTTATGGGTTTTTGCTTTATCTGTTGGATTCTCTTTGATTGTTGGTATTGTTTTTGGAATGTATCCTGCAATAAAAGCGGCCAAAATGCACCCAATTGATGCTTTGCGTCATGATTAAATGTTTTTTTACTTGTTTTTTTGAATCTATTGGATATAATATGTTTAATGAAGTTTAAAATTGTTTCAAACAAGAAGCCAACCGGAGATCAACCAAAAGCCATAAAATCTTTAGTCCAGGGCGTTCGTGATGGGTTAAGGACTCAAGTTTTGCTTGGTGTGACAGGTAGTGGAAAAACGTTCACAATGGCCAATATTATAGAACAATTAGGCAGGCCTGCATTAATTATTGCGCATAATAAGACGCTTGCAGCTCAACTTTGCAATGAGTTTAAAGAGTTGTTCCCAAACAATTCAGTTAATTATTTTGTTTCATATTATGATTATTATCAACCGGAGGCCTATATTGTTTCTTCGGATACATATATAGAAAAAGAATTGCAATTAAACGAAGAAATAGACAAACTTAGGCATTCTGCAACCTGTTCTTTATTTGAAAGAAATGATGTAATTATAGTGGCAAGTGTTTCTTGTATTTATGGCCTTGGTGAGCCTAAAGAATATCGTGCACAGGCGATTTCACTAAGACCCAAAATGCAAGTAAGACGAGATGATGTTATAAGAAAATTAATTGATATTCAATATAAAAGAAATGATATTGAATTTTCTAGGGGAACTTTTAGGGTTAAAGGAGATGTTTTGGACATATTCCCATCATATTCTTCAGAAAACATTATTAGAATTGAGTTTTTTGATAATGAAATTGAGCAAATTAGTGAAATAGAAGCTATCTCTGGTAAGAAATTAGCAACATTTGAACATCAAGTAATATTTCCTGCTACGCATTATGTTGTTGATCCTAGTAAGATGGAAGAAACCTTAAATATTATTAAACAAGATTTAGATAAACAAGTGAATCTTTTAACGGCAAAAGGATCTATACTCGAAGCTGAAAGATTAAAGCAAAGAGTTAATTATGATATTGAAATGATGTCCGAAATGGGGTATTGTAGTGGAATTGAAAATTATTCAAGATATTTTGATGGAAGAAACCCAGGGGAGCCTCCTTATACGCTATTAGATTATTTTCCTGATGATTTTATAATGTTTATTGATGAAAGTCACATGACAATACCTCAAATAAGAGCTATGTTTAATGGAGATAGGGCTCGCAAAGACAATCTTGTTGATTATGGATTTAGATTGCCTAGTGCCTATGATAATAGACCATTAACTTTTGAGGAATTTGAAAAAAAGTTTTCGCAGCTAATTTGTGTTTCCGCAACGCCCGGAAATTATGAGAAGGAACATGCCGACAACATTGTTGAACAAATAATAAGGCCTACTGGCTTGCTGGATCCCATAATAGAAGTCAAACCAACAAAAGGTCAAATTGAGGATCTTATTAAAGAAATTGCAGATGTTGTTACAGATGGTGGTAGGGTTTTAGTCACTACTTTGACAAAAAAATTAGCTGAAAGTTTGACAACATTTTTATCTGATAAAAAAATAAAAGTGGCATATTTACATAGCGAAATAAAGACTCTAGAGCGTATGGACATTATAAATCAATTAAGGAAGGGAGAAAAAGATGTTTTAATTGGGATTAATCTTTTAAGAGAGGGTTTGGATATTCCAGAAGTGCAACTTGTATCTATTTTAGATGCCGATAAAGAAGGTTTTTTAAGGAGTGAAGGGGCATTAATTCAAACAATTGGAAGAGCTGCTAGGAATGCGAAAGGAAGAGTTATTATGTATGCAGACTCGTTGACTGAGTCTATGAGAAAGGCTATTGAAGAGACTAATAGACGTCGCAAAATTCAAATGGAATACAATAAAAAGCATGGAATTATTCCTAAAACAATTATTAAAAACATTCAAGATACTATTTCTATAAAAAAGAAAATTGTTTTAACTGATGATATTAGCATAGATTCTGTGCCAAAACAGATTGATAAATTAAAAACTGAAATGCGTATTGCTGTAAAAAATTTGGATTTTGAAAAGGCTATTGAAATAAGGGATAATATAGCTGTTTTAGAGAAAAAATTACAAAGAGGTAATTAAATGAGAGATAAAATAATTATACATGGGGCAAAAGAAAACAATTTAAAAAATATTAGTTTAGAATTGCCTAGAAACAAATTTATTGTTTTTACGGGTCTATCTGGTTCTGGAAAGACCAGTTTGGCTTTTGATACATTATTTGCGGAAGGCCAGAGAAGATATATGGAAAGTTTGTCAAGTTATGCTAGGCAATTTTTAGGACAAATGAAGAAACCAGATGTCGATTCTATTGAAGGGCTTTCGCCGGCTATTGCAATTGATCAAAAAACGACTAGTGTTAATCCGCGATCTACTGTTGGAACCATAACTGAAATACATGATTATTTAAGGCTATTGTTTTCGCATATTGGCACGCCATATTGTCCTTATTGTAACAAAGAAATACAATCATTAAGTGTTGATGCTATAGTAGAAAAGATTTTAGCTAAGCCAAACATGAAAATCTTGATTATAGCTCCAGTAATTAGGGGGAAAAAGGGCGAGCACAAAAAATTAATTGAGAGTTTTTTAAAGTCCGGTTATGTTAGAGTTAAAATTGATAAAATCGTTTATTCAATAACTGAAATTCCTGAGTTGGAAAGAAATCAAAAACATGATATTTCTGTAGTTGTTGATAGGTTGATTTCTAGAGAAGATAATAGAAGCCGAATAGCTGAATCGGTGGAAAATGCCTTGCGTATATCAGGTGGGTTAGTGGTAATTGATTTTGAAGGAGAAGAAATTACATTTTCTTCCAATTTTTCTTGTCCGGATTGCGGATTTGCGTTCGATGAAATTGCTCCACGGTTGTTTTCATTTAATACACCATATGGTGCTTGTTTGGAGTGCTCTGGCCTAGGATATAAGAAAGAAATATCAGTTGACAAACTAATACCCGACAGAACAAAATCTATTGCAGAAGGTGCAATTCATGGTTGGGGTTGGGGCGACGGGGCAATGAGTAATATGTATTATAAGGCGTTGGCGAGAAAATATAACTTTTCGCTTAATACTCCAATAATTAAATTACCTCCAAATATTTTAGATATATTATTATTTGGAACTAAAGGTGAAAAAATTGAATTGAAATTTCATAGTTCTAGTTTTAAAACTGAATATATGGGCCAGTTTGAAGGAATTATTCCAAATTTGTTAAGAAGATATAAAGAAACGACTAGTGAGTTTGCAAAATCAGAGATAGAGAAACTTATGATAGAGCGTAGATGTCCAGAATGCAATGGCACAAGATACAATAAAAAAGCGCTATCAGTAAAAATATCAGGATTGAATATTGCTGAAGTATCTGATTTAACTATTTTAGAACTCAAGAATTGGATTGAGAATTTAAATTTATCAAAGCTTCAATTAAAAATTGGTAATAGCATAATAAAAGAAATTTTGTCTAGAGTAAAATTTTTATTTGATGTTGGATTAGGATATTTAACTTTATCAAGAAGTGCAAATACTCTTTCAGGTGGAGAGGCGCAGCGTATTAGATTAGCCACTCAAATTGGAAGCGCATTGACTGGCGTTTTGTATATTTTAGATGAACCAAGTATTGGGCTACATCCAAGAGATACAAAAAAATTGATAAAAACTCTAAAAAGTTTAAGAGATCAGGGAAATACAGTAATTGTGGTAGAGCATGATGAAGATACAATAAAAGCTGCAGATTATATTGTGGATGTTGGTCCAAAGGCGGGCGTTCACGGAGGCGAAATCGTTGTTGCTGGTACATTAAATGATGTTGTAACATGTGAGAAATCAATCACTGGTGCATATATTTCTGGCAAAAGAAAAATTCAGGTGCCTAGCAAAAGAAGAAACACAAACAACAATTGGTTGAATATTTATGGATGTAAAGAAAACAATTTAAAAAATATTGATGTTTCTATTCCATTAGGTGTGTTTTGTGTGATTACAGGAGTTTCTGGTAGTGGGAAAAGCACTTTAATTAATGGTATTGTTGGGCCTGCGGTTACAAATATATTAAACGGAACCAATAATATAGTCGGCGAATATAAAAAAATTGAAGGTGTTAAATATTTAGATAAGATTGTAGAAATTGATCAAGCTCCAATTGGTAGAACTCCAAGATCAAATCCAGCCACATACACTGGTGTTTTTACATTTATTAGAGAACTTTTTGCCTCTACTCCTGAGGCAAAAGCAAAAGGATTTAATGCTGGACGCTTTTCTTTTAATGTGAAAGGAGGCAGATGTGAAACTTGTGGTGGAGATGGGGTCCATAAAATTGAAATGCATTTTTTGCCTGATGTTTATGTTGAATGTGAAGAATGTAAAGGGAAAAGATATAATCACGAGACATTAGAAATTAAATATAAAGGAGCTAGTATTGCAGATGTTCTTGATATGACCGTTGAAAAATCGTTAAAATTTTTTGAAAATCATTCTAAAATAAAAAATAAAATACAAGCTCTTTATGATGTTGGGCTTGGATATATTAAATTGGGGCAACCAGCAACGACTCTTTCGGGTGGTGAGGCTCAGAGAGTAAAATTAGCTACTGAGTTGGCAAAAAAGGCGACAGGAAAAACTTTATATTTACTTGATGAACCCACAACTGGTTTGCATTCTTATGATGTTGAAAAATTAATTTCCATATTGCAACGATTGGTTTCATCTGGGAATAGTGTTGTTGTTATTGAACATAATTTAGATGTAATTAGTTGTGCTGATTACTGCATAGATCTTGGACCAGAAGGTGGAGAAAATGGTGGCATTATTGTGGCTCAAGGAACACCAGAACAAATTGCTAAAGAAAATAGTAGTGAGACTGGAAAAATCCTCGCTAAATTGTATCAGATATAAAATCATAACATATAAGTGAAATTGTATGTGTTTAGATAATTAAAAAATAAAGAGCAGTTTTAACCGCTCTTTATTTTATACAAAACCTTTATCGTTTTTGTTATTTTTTTGTTTTTTAGTTGGTTCGGGTAAATTGGGGATAGTGCGTTTTGGAAGTTTTTTTACAGCTTTTGCAACTACAACAAAAATAACTACACCAACTAAAATTAAAGAAGAAAGAACAATAAAGAAAATTGCTGTTGGATTGTTTTTTAAACCTGGATTAGATTTGTTTGAAGAGGAATTTTCTGTTGATGAGATATCTATTGTTTTTAAATAATTTGTTGTACCAGATGTAGCAGCTAAATATTCATCTTCAGTTACTGAAGTTGTTGTAATTTCATCAACTAAAATTAATCCACTTGCTTTTTCTGTTTCGGTTCCTAAGGTTAAACTAGTTTTAAATGTGCCTATTGTGTTGCTGCCTGTTTTTACAATTAGGCTATAAGTTGTCCAACCATTGTTTTCTTCTGTGGACATCTGACTTGATATTATAAATTTTTCAAGGTCTCCAAGACTGACTATTAAATTGCCATTTAAATTTATTGTTTTTACTGAAAAACTAATTTGAATGTAACCTGTTGTTGTGTTTGTGACGCCTGCAGTATGAGTGGCAGAAATAGCTCCAGCATCGGCAAGATACAATGCTAAATATTCTCCAATTTTTGATCCGTCTTTATTAACTAATTGGTCTTTGTATTGATCAAAAATAGAATCTGAATCTATATGTTCAAAGTCAAGAATTCCACCGATCGAATCGGTTAAAGAGTCGTCAGTTTTTATATCAAAATCTAGTGGGGTATAAACACCATTATTTTTTATTCCGGTATGTGCAAAAAATGAATTTTGATTTACAAATGCACTGGTTGATTCATTATTTTGTTTTGCTTGATTATATGTGGTTTCGGTTATGGTTGTACATGTTGCTGCAGCAAAAAATACCGCACCCGAACTCTTTTTGTTTTCACTGCCTATTGATAATTGTAGGGTTAAACTCAAATCGGAATCAAGAGAGATATAGATATTATAACTTTGCCAATTATTAGATGTGTTTATGTTTTCAAAGTTGGCAATTTGTGTGTCTCCTGAATATAAAGATATTGAAGCTTCTGCATTTAATTGTGTTTGAACATAAACTGTTAATACTATGTAGGCAGAATTTGATTTTTTTGCAGTTATTGTGCTACTTTCTATTCCTGCATAAGTTTCTGTCGTGCTTGATATAACATAAGCATTGTATAGTGCCATGTCTTGACCATTTACTTCTATATATCCAGGATTGGTTGCTCCGTTTAATGAGTCAATAAAATTCCCAAATGTAAAACCATTATCCGCAGAGTCTTTAATTGATATTATTCCCATCGTTGCAGAATCTTCTTTATTTCCTAGTTCATTCCATGAATATGCTAATAATGGAGCATGATTTGTTTTCAACTCGTCAAGTTCGGTAGTATCATTGACTTGTTCAAAAAAACCATTTGTTATGCCTTTGTCGATACTGGGCATATTATCAATTTTATAGGTGCCAGAAGAAAAAGCCGAATAATTGATTTTCTCAACTGTAAAATTGTTGAGTAAAACAGTTGACTCTTCTCCAACTATAATTGTTAAAGTCGCCGTAGTGTTAGAAATATATGTTGCCCTTACATAGAAAATATATTCAGTCCAATCGTTGTATGTGCTATTTGTTGTGCTGCTAGCTAGACTACTTGTTTGTGTTTTGTTTCCTCCACTAATTGTTTCTAATTTAAATTCTAATTCTGCCGTTGTTGTTTCGGCCTTTGCAAATACGCTAATTCGATATATTCCATATTGCTGAAGTAAAAATGATTTACTGGTAATAGATAATTTTTTCGAAGTTGCGTCTTCGTCGGTCTCAGATTCATCTTCTGTTTGTTCTTGAGTTGAACTATTGTTTGTTACTTTAAGAACATCTTTATTTTGGAATATTCCGGAGTCATTATCTGATGCTGCAACTATCTCAAAACTATATTCTACAACTTCTACAGTTTGATTTTCGTCCTCGCCGTCAGTTTTGTTTATGGTCCAATTTGTTTGTCCATCTGTTGATACAAAAGATCCGGTTTCTGTAGCACCACTGGATATTTTTCTTTCGCTATGTATTTTGGCCGTGTTTTTGGACACTGATTGTTCAGAATAATACTCAAAACTAGCTCTATCTATTTTTGTTAATGTAATTTCATCAAAAAATACTACGCCCGTTGACTGTTTTTCTGAATTTATTCTACTTCCTAACCAAAGTTCTATATTACAAGCAGAAGCGGCGCTGGTGCTGGTTATAATGTATAACTCATAAAGAACCCAACCATTGTCTCCATTTGACAATTTGTCATTATTTTCAGTGTTGGTAGTTTCTATTAAATATTCAACATCAAGTGCATTAGAAAGGCCAAAGCTAAAAGAAACATCTCCTTGAGCTTTTGCATAAACGGTTAGTTTGTAATAACTATTTGATGATAGGGTAGTCGTTGATGATGTTTTTATGCCAAAACTTACAGAAGAAACAGAACTATCTTCTTGAGGTTTGAACATTAGCATTAAAACATTTTTATCTGTGGTTGTTCCACTAGTGCCTGGATTAGTTATACCGTTGGCCGTGAAATCAAAATAATTGGTTGAAGATGGGTCAATTCCTTGTTCTGTTGAAACTATTTTTGATATTACATCATCATTTTTTTCGGAAGAATATTGCCATCCTTGTGAAAAATTGGGTTCAGAATTTGCAGACGAAGAAAATGAATTATTTGTTATGTCTGACTTTACTGAATAAGCATTAACTATAATCTTTGTTGGAGTAGCTGTTATGCCAAATACCATAAAACAGGCAACTGCCAAACAAATAAATTTTTTAATTGGGTTTAATTTTTTTGTACTTAATAATTTCATATCAACCTGCCTTTTAATTATCACACAATATTGTATAAAAAATAACCCTAAAAAGCAAACCATTTTTGTTTACTTTTGCATGAAATTATAATAAATACAAAAAATAATTATTAATATGAATTCAAAATCTCAAAAAAGTATTAATAATTTTAAGAAATGGCAGGAAATTTTAATTTTATTAACCATTGGCTGTGTAATTGGCTTTATTAATGGTTTTTTGGGTGCGGGTGGCGGAATTTTGTTAGTACCTCTTCTAACTTTTGTTATTAAGGAACCTGTAAAAATAGCGCATGCAACTGCTGTGGTTGTAATTTTGCCATTGTGTATTGCGAGTGGGATAGTTTATATTCTAAAGGGTTTTTATGATATTAAAATAGGTTGGGGGATTCTTGTAGGAACAATTTTGGGAGGCGTTATTGGAACTTTTTTGTTAAAAAAATTAGCAAATGATTGGATTTCTTTAATTTTTGCTTTAGTTATGGTTTTTGCGGGAATATATTTAATAGTTTAGGGGTGGTTTATGGATTGGTTATATTATATTTTAATTAGCATTTTTTCTGGCGTTTTTGCTGGCATGGGAATGGGCGGAGGAACTTTTTTGATTCCTTTATTAGCACTTTTTATGAAGACAGAACAAATCCAAGCACAAGCGCAAAATTTAGTTGTATTTGTGCCAATGGCGATTGTGGTTACCATAATTTATTCATGTCAAAAACTTGTTGATTGGCAAAGAGTTTGGTTAATTGTGTTACCGGCCACTGGAATAGCCGTTCTAGCGTCTTTGCTTGCCGTTGATTTGTCGGGGCCTGTTCTTCGTGTTATATTTGGGAGTTTTGTTGCAGTTGTTGGTGTTTTTCAGTTGGTATCAATTAGCATTAGAATGTACAAGGAAAAGAAACTAAAAAAAACAGAAATAAAATTGGACAAAATAATTATAGAAAAATAAATTTATAATAATACTCGACAAATAAAAAAATCAGTGCTATACTCAAAATATAAACACAAGAATGAAGGAGTATGGGCGTGGAAAGGATTGCTGTTGTTGAATTGGGACGAAGCCAAATTAAACTTACCATTGCAGATATTGAATGTAATGGATTTGTTGTTTTATCTAGTGAAATACAACCATTAAAACTCTGGCTTGAAAACAGTTCAGACTGTTTTTTGAAAAAACCGCAAATTGAAGAAATTATTGGTCATATTAAAAATTTTAAAAGAGTTTGTGAATATTATAAGGTCCAAAAGAGTTATGCTTATGCATATTTTTTGGGTGTTAACAAGCCAAAGAATTTGTTTTCGTTTTTTGATGAAGTTTTTGCAACAAGTGGATTTAGATTCGTTGTTCCGACAGCTGATGAGATTATGTATTCGGCTTATTCGTGTTCTATAAATACTTTAGATGCACCAAAGGCTTTTTTGCTTGAGATAGGAGTTGATCATATTATAATTTCCCAATATAATAGACGCACAATTTTAGAGCAAAAAATTTTGGATTTCTCACCACTTTCATTGTTGGAAAAATTCCCAATTATAGAATATGATTCTAGTAAAGAAAGGTTTGATTCAATTAAAAAGTATGTAAAGAAGGAAATAGAAAAAATTGAGTTTGCAAACGTGAACGAGCAAGAATTTGTTTTTGTTGGAGCTGGCAAGCCAATGATAGATTTGGCTCAAATGGTAAAAAAATTAAAAAAGTATCCGCTTGAGTTGATTCATGGTTATGTGGCACCGCAATCGGATATAAATATAATAATAAATCAGATTTCCCAAATGGAACTCGATAAAACCAAGGTAATTAAGGGTATTGATGGTGGGAGAGCGGATATCTTTTGTGCGATTTTGATGATACAACAAGCTTTAGCAGAGGTTTTGAACAAGTCAGAAATGATTGTTGATCAATATTCTATTACTGAAGGAATTTTATTTGCTATTGCAAATCCTTCAACATTAGAAAAGCCTAATTCTGATTGTTTGGGCGAATCATTGATTTTACAAATGAGTTATTATGACAAAGAAAACGCAAAACACAACGAACAAATTTACAACTTGTCACTTTTGTTGTATAAACAACTAAAAGTATTGCACAAATTGCCTCGTAATTATGTTAAAATTTTGCGAGCAGCTGCCATGCTTCATGATTGTGGAAAAAGAGTTTCGTATATTAATCATGCCAAACATAGTTTTTATGTTTTGTTGTCGAGTGAAATTTATGGGTTGTCTCATCGTGAAAAATTGTTAGCTGCTTATGTCGCTTCACTCCACACTGGTGGAGAAATTTCTTTATCAGATTGGGTTTCAAAAAAGGAGATTCTTGAAGAAGATGATTTGCTTGCTGTAAAAAAATTAGGGGTCATTTTACAACTTGCAGAGTATTTTGATGTTTCAAAAACCAATGCAATAATTGATATTAGTTGCGATGTATTAGGCGATTCGGTGATTATGAAAACATTTACTGAATCAGATAGCACATATGAAATTCAAGAGTCAGCAAAAATAGGGAAAATTTTTGAAAAATATTTTAAAAAGCGTTTAGAGGTATTATAATGGCTGCAATTTCTTTGGCTATAAAGTTAGGAAGCTCAAATACTTTAATTTTTAAGCAAGGTGAAGGCATTGTTCTTGCTGAACCTTCTATGATAGCAATACAAACCAACGGAAAAAATAAGGTTGTGCGAGCTGTTGGCACAAGGGCAAAAAGAATTTTGGGTAGGACTGATAAAGTGACAGAAGTCGTTTCGCCTATTTTTAGGGGAGTTATTGTTGATAACGAGTTGGCAGAAGCCATGCTAAAAGTTTTTTTGTCAAAAATAATTCCCAAAAGTTTTAAAAAACCTAGTGTTAGAGCTATTGTGTGCGTTCCAATAGGGTTAACTGCAAGCGAGGCAAAAAATTTTGAAAAAATATGTCTAAATTCTGGAATTGGTGAAGTAATTTTAGTGCCTAGCGTTATTTGTGGGGCCGTGGGTATGAGTTTGCCTGTGTTATCGGCTTCTTCAAATTTTGTTGTTAACATGGGTGGTGGAACAACTGATTTAGCAGTTATTTCAAGTGGAAATATAATTTCTGGAATATCATTGGGTTTTGGTGGATTAGATCTTGATACAGCTATTGAAAATTTTGTTGCTACTGAATTAAAATTATTAATAGGTGAAGACTCTTCAGAGAGAATAAAGTTTGAGATTGCAAGCCTTTATAAAAATGATACTTCAAATACAGACATTTTTGGAGTTGACACCATCACAAATCAATCTAGGACAGATGTCATTGGATCAAGCGATATTTTAGAGCTTGTTGAAGAGCATTACAATAAAATTGCTATTGCAATAAAAAATTTGATGAATACCTGTTCTCCAGAAATTGTTGCTGATATTGCAAATGAGGGTGTATATATTTGTGGCGGAGCGAGTCAAGTTGCTGGAATCCAGCAGTTTTTATCTAATAGATTAGCAATTCCAGTTTCTGTTGATGAATCCGCTGGATTTATTGAAGTTGTTGGTGCGGGAAAACTGTTATCAGATAGTCGTACTTTAAAAGAACTTTTATACTATCTAAATTGATATCAGAAAAGTTTTACTCTTCTTTTTTTATTTATAATTGCATAAACTCTAATATGAAAAAAATTGAAATAATTAGAGTTTTTTGTTTAGTCGTAGTTTTATTGATTTTGTCTATCGCTCCAGCGTTGGCTTTGTTTTTTAAGAGTAATGATATTACAAAGCAAGAACTTTTTGGTCAAGAGAGCGAATTTAAGGGAATATTAACAGTTTGGAATATAGATACATTTGAAGGTGGGTCTGTTTCTAAATCAGACCTTATTGAATCAATAGCAAGGGAATTTGAAAAAAACAACAAAGGCTTATTCGTTTTTGTTGAGAATATGTCTGTTGAAGAGTTTTCACAAAGAATAGAAAATGAGTCGCCTGATATTATATCTTTTGGATCCGGATTATTTTCTATAATGGAGAATTATTGTTGTCAACAAGCAAATAATTCACCCCAAATATATGAAAATATTCTTAAATCTGTAATGTATGAAGAAAAAACCAACATTTATCCTTGGTGTATGGGTGGATATTATTTATTATCATCGTATGAGGCTTTGCAAGAATATGATATCGAACAAATTAATTTAGTTGATGAACGATTTAATTTGGGAAAAACTAAAAATTATAACAATAAAAGCTTCGAAATAAAAAGTTTAACATTAGGCACAAGTGAGTATCATTCTTCAGTTGAGGCTTTAAAGGAACTAGGAGAAATAAAATATGATTGTTTAGACGAAGAGTATGTTTCTCAGACAACATATCAAGCATATGTGAAATTTTGCAATAATAAAGCAGCAGTTTTGTTAGGTACGCATAGAGATTTGACAAGACTCGAGAACAAACTTCATCAAGGAGTGTTTTCAGGATTAAAAACCGTTTTAATTAAATTTTCCGATATGTTGCAATATGCAGGTGTTGTACGAACAGATGACGAAATAAGGACAAAATATTCGAATTTGTTTTGTCAATTTTTACAGTCAGATTATGCACAA
The DNA here is from genome assembly GCA_944332395.1 of uncultured Clostridia bacterium. Taxonomy (GTDB): domain Bacteria; phylum Bacillota; class Clostridia; order Christensenellales; family UBA1242; genus CALVJV01. The sequence continues at coordinate 95,062 of CALVJV010000009.1, forward strand.
AATAAAATTGCAAAAACAAATTTGTTGCCTGTAATTAAATTAAACAATGATTTAAGCGTTCTTAACTTAAATTTAGAAATTGAAAAAATTGGTGAAATGAAAATTAAAAAAATATATTAGATATTTGCAAATAATTGAAAATTTTTAAATTATGGAGTAAAATATGAATAGCACATTGAAAAATTTAAAAGCAGAAGGAAGATGTTTTTTAGATGAGCCGCTCGCAAATCATACTACTTGGGGTGTGGGGGGAAAAGCAAAAATCTTTGTTATTCCAAAAACATTAGAGCAATTAATAGAAATTGTTGCTTTTTGTGATGAACAAAATATTAAATTTAAAACAATCGGATTTGGTTCAAATTTATTATTTTTGGATAGTGGTTTTGATGGCATTGTAATATCTACCAAAAATTTGGATCACGAAAACTCAGTTAGAGATAATTCTATTGTTGTTGGCGCTGGAGAAAGTTTAACAAGGTTGTCGAGGCTGGCTTTAAATAATGGTTTAACTGGATTGGAGTGGGCCTGTGGAATTCCTGGTACAGTTGGTGGGGCTATAACACAAAATGCTGGGGCTTTTGGAATGGATATCTCAAAGGTTTTATCTAAAGTTTTGGTATACGAAAATCGTCAATTATTAACTATAAAGGCTACTGATTGTGAATTTTCATATAGGTTTTCACGGTTTCTAAATTCTAAATCATTAATTTTAGATGCATGTTTTACTTTAAAACAAGATTCAAAGATAAATATAAAGGAAAAAATGCAATTATTTTCTAGTAGAAGATTACAAACTCAACCATTTGAGAGAAGCGCTGGAAGTGTTTTTAAAATGACAAAAGAGGGTGCTCCGGCGGGGTATTTAATTGAAGAAGCAGGTCTAAAAGGAAAACAGATTGGAGGGGCAAAGATTTCTGAAAAGCATGCTAATTTTATAGTTAATAATGGTGGCGCTTCTGCCGTTGACATTATTAATTTAATAAATCTAATTCGTGAGGAAGTATTTAAAAAATTTAATGTTTGGCTAGAAACAGAAATTGAAATAGTGGAGGATTAAATGAAAGTATATAAAGATTTACATACTCATTCAAAATATAGTAAATGGAATCATGGAAAAAATACAATTGAAGAACTAGTAAAAGTTGCAATTGAAAAAAAACTTGAGGTTATTGCAATTTCAGATCATGCGCCCGGTCATCCTTTTGGCGTAAGAAAAAAATTATTAGAAAAACGCAGAAATGAAATTTTAAAGTTGAGGGAAAAATATCCTCAAATTAAAATTTTAGTTGGACTAGAAGCAAATTTAGTTTCAAAAAATGGAGATATAGATGTCGATTCTAAATTAAGACAAAATTTGGACATTTGCTTAATGGGTTTTCATAGAGCTGGTTTTGGTGGTTTTTGGAATATGCTTAAATTTGGGTTATGGAAATCCCTATTTGGGAAAAATCAAATTAAAAGCAATACAACGGCTTACATTAATGCAATTGAAAAAAATAATATTGATATAATTGCACATTTACAACAATATATTAAAGTTGATGTTGGTAAGGTTGCCGCAGCAGCACAAAAAAAAGGTATTTTAATTGAAATAAATAATAGACATTTGAAATTTACAAAAGATGATGTTAAAGCTATGTTAAAAACCGGTTGCAAATTTATAATTAGTTCGGATGCACATAGGAAAAATTCAGTGGGTGAGTTTGAAAATGCAATTAAATTTGTTGTTGACAATCAAATTCCTATTGAAAATATTGTAAACGTAAAGGAATAAGAATGAAAACCTTTTCATTTGAAGTAAAAAAAGAAATTTTAAAATGTAGATATGAATCATTTTGTTGTGCAATAGCAGCATTAAGAGCCGTTTTTCAAACGGCTGGTGAAATCGTTGTAAAAAAAAATAAATTAACATTAGCTTTGATTATTGATAATGATGATTTGTTTAATTTTGTATTTGATACTATAAAAAATTATTATGGCGAATTTAAAATTGTTCCAGAAATATATTCCACTCGAAGACTGGGTAGTGAGAAAAAAGAAATTACCTTTGATGAAGATTTGGGAGAAAAGTTGCTTTTTGACACTGGGCTTATTTCACTGTCAAATGGGAATATTGTGATAAATCAAAATATAGACAAGAATTTAATTATGGAGAATTGTTGTATTGTTGCTTATCTTTCTCATGCTTTTGTTGGTTGTGGCTCAATCTCTTTGCCTACAGAAACGGCGAATGGTTATCATATGGAATGGAGTTTGCTAAATGAGTCTGTGGCTAGTGATATTGCACAACTTTTGTCGCAATTAGAGATTTTTTCTAAAACTATTAAAAGAAATGAAAAATATGTGGTATATTTAAAAGACAAATCATCAATTTCTGAGTTATTGGGCAAGTTTGGTGCTGTTGTTAGTATGCTGAAACTTGAAAATACATCTATTGAAAGGGAAATGCGAAACAAGATTAACAGAGGCGCAAATTGTATGACAGCTAACATTTCAAAAATTGTTGATGCGGCAACAAAACAAATAAATTCTATTAGATGTATTGAATCGACTATTGGAATAGAAGGTCTTTCGGAGGCATTAAAAGAAATGGCATTAATTAGGTTAAACTATCCAGCTGCTTCTTATCAAGAATTAGCCGAATTATTGAATATTTCTAAAAGTGCAGTAAGACAGAGACTCAATTCATTGATTGAAATTGCAGAAAATTTAGAATAGTGGGAGATTTAAATGAAGCCATTTGTACATTTGCATGTACATACAGAGTATAGTTTACTTGATGGAGCAGCGCGAATAAAAAAATTAGTTAAAACCTGTAAGGAATATGGTATGCCGGCTGTTGCTATAACTGACCACGGAAATATGTTTGGTGCTGTAAGATTTTTTGATCAATGTAAAGAATTGGGAATTAAACCAATAATAGGCTGTGAATTTTATTGCTGTGATGATTTGAATATTAGAGCTGGAAGAACAAAACTTGAGCATTTAGTTTTGTTGGCAAAAAATGAAAAGGGATATTTAAATCTTTGTAAATTGAATTCAGTGGCATTTGTAGATGGCTTTTACACAAAGCCCAGAATTGATTACAATTTATTGAAGGATCATGCAGAGGGATTAATTTGTCTTTCAGCATGTCTTGCTGGTTGTATTCCGCAAAAAATTTTAAATAACAATTATGAAGAGGCTGAAAAGTGGGCGCTTTGGTTTAAAAATGTATTTGCCGACGATTTCTATTTAGAATTGCAAAATCATGGATTGCCAGAACAACTTGTTGTTAATCAAAAACTTAGAGAAATTTCAAAAAAATTTAATATAAAAACGGTTGCCACTAATGATGTTCATTACATTTATAAAGAAGATTCTATTTTACAAGATGTTCTAATGTGTGTAAATATGGGCAAGTTTTTAGACGATCCCAATCGTTTAAAGTTTAGTACTGAAGAGTTTTATTTAAAGACATATGAGCAAATGCTTGAGGCGCTTCCAGAAGATCAAGAGGCATTAGATAATACCATAGAAATAGCAAACAAATGTGATTTTTCATTTGTTTATAATGTTTATAAACACCCTAAATATGTTCCTGACAATGGACAAACAGCTGAAGAACTATTTAGAGATTTAGTTGAAAAAGGGCTGCTAATTAGGTATGGCACAGTTACTGAAGCCATTAGAAATAGAGTAGAATATGAAATGAACCTAATTTATAGACAAGGATATGTTTCATATTTTTTAACCGTTTGGGATTATATTAATTATGCAAAAAGTAATGGAATAGCTGTTGGTCCTGGGCGGGGCTCTGGAGTAGGAAGTGTTGTTGCATATTGTGTTGGAATTACTGATGTGGATCCTTTAAAATATGATCTTTTGTTTGAAAGATTTATAAATGCAGAGCGAGTTTCTATGCCAGATTTTGACGTTGACTTTCAAGACGACAGAAGAGATGAGGTTATTGAATATGTTGAAAAAAAATATGGAAAGCCAAGATTCTGCAGGATAGTCACACAAAATAAGATGGCTGCAAAGGCGGCAATAAAAGATGTTGCTAGAGTTTTAAGAATTCCTTATTCAGAAGCTGATAAAATTGCCAAGTTAATGCCAAATTCATATAAAAGGCCGCATGTTATTGAGAAGTGTTTTGGGTTTCATATTCCAAAAGAAGGTGACAAAGATTTTGGTACAAGTTATGGTGTGCCAGAATTGATACAGATGTATCAAGAAAGTGAAGATGTTCGTAAGGTCATTGATATTGCAATTAAACTTGAAGACACTCCAAGGAATGTATCAACTCATGCTTGTGGACTTGTTATTGCACCGTATAGACTTGATGAAATTATTCCACTTGCTAGAAATGGCGAGGATATTGTAAGTCAATATGATATGAATGAAATAGAAAAATTGGGGTTGCTTAAATTTGACTTTTTGGCTTTGTGTAACTTAAATGATATTCAAAAAGCTACATTTTATATTAAAGAAAACTATGGCGTTGATGTGGATTTTCATAAATTAGGATATGAAGATCCAGAAGTGTATAAATTGATTTCTAGTGGTGATACCATTGGCATCTTTCAGTTAGAAAGTGGCGGTTTTCAAAAATTCATGAGAGAATTAAAGCCTTCTGGACTAGAAGATATTATTGCTGGAGTTTCATTATACAGACCAGGGCCAATGGATAGTATACCTGTTTATGTAAAAAACAAGAATAATCCAGATAAGATAGTTTATGATCACGAATTACTTAAACCCATTTTAAGGGTTACTTATGGTTGTATTGTTTACCAAGAACAAGTTATGCGTATTGTTCAAGATTTGGCAGGTTATACTTTAGGACGCGCCGATAATGTAAGAAAAATGATGAGTAAAAAGAAAATGGAGGCCATGCGTGCCGAAAAGCAGGTTTTTATTAATGGTCTGACCGATGAAAATGGTAATATTAAGGTCGAGGGGGCCAAAAGGAGAGGTGTGCCTGTTGATGTCGCCGAATCTATTTGGAATAAAATGGAAGTTTTTGGTGCCTATGCATTTAATAAATCTCATGCTGCTGCGTATAGTGTAATAACTTATCAAACTGCTTATCTTAAGTTATACTATGAACCTGAATTGATTACTGCTATTTTAAACAATCGAATTGCAAAAATGGATGAGGTTAAAAAGTATATTAATTATGCAAAATCAAAGAAAATTTTAATTTTGTCACCAGATATAAATGAAAGTGATGTGTATTTTTCGGTTAAGAATAAAAAAATAAGATATGGATTGTGTGCTTTAAAAGGTGTTGGAGAATTACTTTGTAAAAAAATTATTGAGGAAAGAAATAAAAATGGGAAATTTGCTGGATTAGAAGATTTGCTCACAAGATGTATTGATTTTGGAATCAACAGAAAAATGCTTGAAAGTATGATTTTTTCCGGCGCGTTTGACTGTTTTGGTAAAAAGAGAAGTGAACTACTCGCAGTGTATGAAACAGCCCTAGAGAGAATTAATAATGACAGAAAAAATAAAGCTGGTGGTCAAATATCCATTTTTGATACAATATTAAAAGATGATTCTGCTATTTCTATTGTATACCCTAAATTAGCTGAAATTGATAATTTTTTAAAGCTAAAGAAAGAAAAAGAAGTCATAGGAATATATTTGTCTGGACATCCTTTAGACAAGTTTATTGATCAAATGTCGGGTTATACATTTAACTCATCCATGATTGAAGAATCGGAAGATAATAAAGAAGGTTCCTTTGATATAGATGAAGATGGAGATGTGGATAATAGTAATTTGGAGTTGTCTTATGGCATTGAAGATGGAACTCATGTTGTTTGTGGTGGCATAATAAGTGAAATTAGACGAACAATTACAAAATCCAATAAAACAATGGCCATTGTTACAATAGAAGATTTATATGGAACTTTTGATTGTTTGTTTTTTCCAAGAATTTTTGATAAGGTCAAGGCCGAATTAGTAGTTGATGGTTTTGTTACAATTGAGGGTAAATTTTCGGTTAGACCGGGTGAAAAGCCAGTAATTTATGCAGAAAATTTAAGTGCCTGGAACACCGAAAACACGCAAAACCAAAATTTAAAGACTTTTACGAAAGAGCAAGAACCGGTACAAAAACTTTTTTTACGATTTGATTTGAAAAATTTGGATTTAAAAAATAGTGTGTTTGATATATTAGAAAGTTATATTGGTGAAGTGCCAGTATTTATTAAAAGTGATAAAACTTTGTATTCTACAAAGCAAACAACTTTAGCAAGCGAAGCTTGTTTGGCTGAATTATGTTTGTTATTGGGAAAAGAGAATGTGGTTTTAAAATAATTTAATCTTGTAAAATATCGTGTATTTGTGCATATATATCGCTTGCTTTTTCTTCCCATCTTTTATACATTGTTGTTGCAACTGCACGATTTGGTGCATTTATTTTTAGTTCTAAAAGAGTGCTAGATGGCTCTAATATTTTTAATACTACTGTGTATGTACCATCTGCGTTTTTATAATAATCTCTAAAATATTCTTGCATACGCCTAAAATTTAGGCGATTTTTCTTAACAAAATTTGATATATCTTCTCTAATAGATGAGGGGATTTTAATAAAAAAATAAGACAAACAGGCGCGGCCATCTGCCGTTATTGAGTAGAATGGTTCATTTGAGCCGTTGTTTGTGGAATGTATAAAACCAACGTCCATTAAATCGGCCATTACTTCCTTAAATGTTATATAAGTTATCCAATCATTTTGATTGGTGCACATGTTTAATAAGGTGCTTTCTGTTAATGGCGATTCCATTTTGTCAAAAACATACAGCAAAATTAATTTTGCTATTGTTGAATTATTTGTATAAGACTTTCCTACATTTTCCATTCAGTATATGATACCATACCTTTTGCTAAAAAAAAAGTGAAAACTAAAAATTTTTGATTTTAGTTGTTATTTAGTTTTCAAAAAAGTTACTATTTGTTATAATTCCCATACGAGGTGTTTTTATGAATGAAGATTTAATGCAATTTGAACATTCTATTGATCTTGCTTGTCGTTCTAAATTCATTATGGTTGATAAACGTATTTCAGATGTTTTAAAAGCAATTGTCTCTTCCGCTCAGGTATATGAGACAATAAAAAGATCTATGATAGGTTTTGATTTTTCTAGAGAATTAAAAATTGCAACAAGTGTTGAAGGGCATTTTGCTATGCCAAGTGATAATTTAAGAGCAATTGCTTTAACTTTTTGTATTTTGTCTGCAATTGATGATAAAAAAATTGATATAAACCAGTTACTCGCAAAAAATTTTACCGGAGAAGACCCATATTCTAAATTTTGCGATGAGGTATTGGTAAGGTTTAAAGATGCAGTTATGGGTGAAGTAATTGGTGAGACCATTGACAATAATTCAAGCAAAAAAGTTGTTGTTTTTGATGATGCATTAGCCGATAGGGCAGTTTATTTGGCTCGTCAATTAGAAGAATATATCAAGTTTAATGGAAGAGTGTATCTTGATTGTTTTTTGAAAAGTGCACAAATGCATGAAATTCAATTTGTTGTAGTTTTCTTTGAATTAGTTAAGCGATTTACAAACAGGAAAGGCAAAAAATTAATTAATGAACTACAGGCTATTATAGATGTTATTAAAGAACAGTAGTGGTGTTTAATGGAAAAATTAAAAATTTTGTTGAATGAAAAAATACGCGAAAAAGAAAACGTAATTAATTCTTGGTCAAGAGAAGTGTATGAGATATCACACGGTAAGGAAGTTGATCCGTATTCGGCTAAAATAAGTAGAAAACTAAAAAAAATTGCCCAAAAATATGCTTCGACTCTTGATGAAATTGAACGAGAAATTGATGAAATAAATTCTCAAATAGATTCTAATTAAAATATTTATTTGTGGTTGATTTTTGTTTTAATTCGTGTTACAATTCATCGTATGGCATCATAGTCTAGCGGTCAGGACGCCAGCCTCTCACGCTGGAGACCGGAGTTCGATTCTCCGTGGTGCTACCAATAAAACAAGGCGCATATGCGCCTTGTTTTATTCTTTTTCAATTTCTTGATTTGTTTTTAATAAATCTCTATTAAATAATTTATCATATTTTTTTGTTTGATTTGTGGTATATAGAAAAGTTTCTTTATTTGTTTCACCATCAATCATCTTTAATTGGTCTTGTTGGCAGATAAGAATGTCTGGTTTTGATTTATATTTTAATTGTATTTTAAGCATAATTGGTTGGTTTGAATTAAACTTATCTTTTTTATACCTTATAAAATTTTTACATGCTTTTTTTAATAGTTCTATAAATTGTATGTATGTTCTTAATAAAAATTCTTCTTTTTTATTTGCTAAAATTAAATCCTTAACCATGGTTCCCCTTTCGGTTCTTGTAAGTTTTTTCATTATAGCAATTATTTTTTTATTTAATCTTTTTGTGTTATTTTCTATTCTATCTTCTAATAATTCCTTATAATTTGGTGATTTAAAAAAATTTGAAAAGAAAATTTTCAGTTGATCTTCTGACATATGTCCGTTTTCATAACTAAAATTATGGTAAAAGCTATAAAAACAAAATAGAATAGACTCGTTGGTTAGGTTCTCTAAAATTTCCATATGATTATTTTATCATATTTGCTAATTTTGTCAACGTTTATATTTTTATTTATTATATTTGTTGTTTTTAAATTATTTTGCTATATTTTATACAAATGATCTTAAATATAAAATTTTTTAATTATAGGCCATTTGTATTTGGATTACTTGGTTTTGTGCTAGGCAGTTTTCTTGCTGTTTCATTTTTTATTAATATTTGGTTTTTAGTTGCTTTTTGTTTTTTAGTGATTCTATTTATAATCATTTTTTACTTGCAAAAATGGTATATATTTATATTCAAGAATTTAATTAATTGTTTAATAATTGTATTTTTCGTTGTTCTAGGAATGATTTCTTTTTCTGTAAGTGAATTTGTGTATCAAAAAAATATTTTGGAAGAGGGAGTATATTCATTTAAGGCTAGGGTTGTCTCTGTTTATGAAACTGATTTAAACTCTATTGAAAATGAATACGTTATTGATAATATTATTGTGAGTTCTGACAATAAAATTCAGAGTTTGAGTGGTAAAGTAAAAATAAAATCAACCGAAGACCTTGAACTTGGTGATACTATAATTTTTGATGCGAAATTTTCTCCCATTAGACATTTCCCATTTGATGTAAAGTCATTTGGGAGTGAATATTGTGGATACATGAACATATATTCATCAATTTATGTTTATGGAAATAATTATTCTGATTTAAATATCTTTGACAAATTTAAAAATGTGGTGTGGAGCAAATTAGAACAAAGTGTTGATAGAGAGCAAGCTGGTGTCTTGTTTGGTATGGTTTTTGGAGATAAATCAAAAATTATAGAATCTACACAAGATAGTTATAGGGCTTCGGGTATTGCACATATATTAGCCGTCTCTGGATTGCATGTTGGCTTTTTGGTTGTGATCTTAGCTGGAATTTTAAATTTTCTTAGGTTGAATAAAAGGTGGTCTTTTTTAGTAATTTCAGTAGTACTACTTGTTTATTGTTGGCTGTGTGGCTTTACTTATTCTGTGTTGAGAGCTTCTTTGATGTGTGTTGTGGCACTATATGCGGGATTGCGCGGAAAACAATATGATGGATTATCTGCATTATGCTTTTCTTCTATAATCATATTAACTATTAATGCTTTTGAATTGTTTTCTGTTAGTTTTTTATTGTCGTTTTTCTCAGTCTTTTCATTGTTCTGTTTGCAAAAAATGTTTGAACAAAACATGGAAAGATTGTATCCGCATAAGTTTGCAAAGGTTCTTTCTGTGTCATTATCTGCATCTATTGGAACATTTCCATGGTTGATTTATTATTTCGGCAATTTTCCTGTACTGTCTGTATTTATTAATATCCTATTAATACCATTCGCTTCTTTTGCATACACTTTTGCGTTTATTTTTATTCCTATTGTATTGGTTGTTGGTGTTTTTGATTTTTTATTAATCATACCTTCGTATTTATTGAAGTTTATTGATATTATTACTATTGAATATGCAAAGTTACCATTTGCTGTGATTAATTTGAATGTTAGTCTTTTATTTGTTGTATTTTGGATTTTTGCAATTATTTGTGCAAGTGATTATTTATTAATTAAAAAAAGAAAAAAATTAATATTAGTTTTGTGTTCGATGGGTATGTGTTTTGGCGTATTATTGTTAAATTTATTTAAGGTTATATAAATAACAAGATTTTGTTTGTTAGTTTTGTTCGTGTGTGGTAAAATTATGGAATGAGAGATGTGGTGCCTTTTGTTGAATTTAAAACATTTTTAAAGCAAAATATTCCAAATATAATTTATGTATTCGGGCAAGATGAATTCTTAAAAAAATGTTGTATAGATTTAGTAAAGAAAAAATTAAATTTTTCAATGCCACAATTAAACATCTCTAAAATAGAAGAATTAGATGTCGAAAAATTGATTTTTGATTGCAATACATTGCCTTTTTATGACGAGTTTAAACTTATCATTGTTCAACCAGAAAAAATTAATAATAATGATTTGAGTAAATTAAAATCTTATTTTTCAAATTCTAATCATACAACCGTTCTTGTTTTAATTGGGCAGGATAAGGTAGAATTGCCAGAGAATGTTGTTGTTGTTGATTGTGATTACCTTGATAAAAAAACTATTAGAGCATGGTTATTGGTTCAGGCAAAAAAATTAAATGTAACCATAAAAGAAGATGCAGTTTTGGAATTGATTGATAGATGTGCTTTTAAAATGTTTCGCATTTCTAGTGAAATAGAAAAATTGGCATCTTTAGTTGGCATAAATGGTTGCATTGAACTACAAACAATTAAACAAAATGTCGCTCCAGAAAATGATTATCAGGTTTTTGTTTTTGCAGACATGGTTGCACAGGGTGAAAAAACTGAGGCTTTAGATATGATAAATAAAATTTTGATTAATGAGAAAAATGTTTTTAATTTTTGGTCGGTGCTATATGGCCATTTTAGGAGAATGTTTTTTTCAAAAATCACGCCCGGAACAGATAAGCAAGTTGCAGATTTATTTAAAGTAAAAGAATTTGCTATTACAAAAGCAAGAAGACAGGCCCAAAAATTTAAGGCAACAGAACTGAAAAACATTTTACAATTTTTGGCTGCCGCAGAGGAAAATATAAAATCTGGAAAAATTGGACAGGATATTGCAATAAAATCAACACTTGTCAATATACTAAATACAAGAGGATAAAATGGATAACAAAATTTATTACTATACACAAGATGAAATAAAACCAAAATCAAAAATTTTTGAATATTTAATTATTTTGCTTATGTTTTGTTCCTTTTTGATTTTAGGAGCATTTAGAGCATTTGAGCATGGATATCAAATTGGCGGAGTCTCTGTAGGGGATTCGGCGAGTTCGGCATTCTGGTCATATGCTGTTTATTTGGCTATAATTTCTTGGATTATTTTTGAACTGGTAATGAGATTATATTATTTCTTTGTGTCTTTGTCGGTTTATGTTTTTGTTGTGCCAAAAAAAGACGCTTATTACACATTTAGAGCCTTTTATGCACTTCGTAATGTATTTGTTGCTGGACTGGGCTTTTTGCTGTTTATCTCGCCAATATGGGTTAATTTTTATCCAGTTGTTGTTGTTTTAATTGATTTTATAATGCTTTTTTTTGTGTTTCTATGGTTTAAGAAAAAATATTTGGGTGTTCTTTTAGCGCCATTCGCTTGGAAAGCGCTTTTAAGACCGTTTATTATTTATGAATTTGTTTTGCTTATTTTTAATATAGGAGGATTAGTCTTATGAAGAGATTAGTTTTCTTTTTTGTGATTTTTTGTTTGAGTGTTTCTGTGTTGAGTTTTAATTATAATTCTGAAAATGCGTTGGCAACAAATACTTCTTTAATTAATCAAACGGAATATACTGAAAATCAAAATTGGTTCTTAAATGAATACAAAACAATGATGTTTGATGATGCAGGTATTGTTAGATTTTATGATAGAACTGCAGGAACAGAACAAGAAAGAGATTTTGCATTATATTTAGAACAAAGATTGATTGATATAGGATTAATTCCAGTTGGAACAGATAATGACAATCCATCGTTTGAATATTTTGAGTTTACATCTAGCATTGATGGATATGTGCATAGAAGTCAAAATATTCATTTTGTAAAAAAAGGCAAAGATTCAACAAAAAAAATCATAATATGTACAGCTTATGACAATGCCTACGGATTTGCAGAAGGGCAAAATTCGCTTGAAATTATTGGGGAAGATGCATCTACTAATAATATTTTGGCCTTAATTTGTTTGGCGAATTATTTATCCAAGACAAATTTAGAATTTGATGTCGAATTTATATTGTTTGGCGCTGGATATCATAATATGGCTGGAAGTGATTTTTATATAAAAGGTATTGACGAACAGGAGAAAGAAAGCATACTAGTTGCTATTAATTTAGACGATTTTTCGGAAGATAATTTTTATTATTATGATTCTGAAAAGTCGACAAGTTATGGCAATTATGCAAAAAATTCACTAACAGATCTTGGATTTAGTATTGATAAATATAAAGCTGGAAGTAGTGTAATATTTGAAGAAAACAAACTTTATCCTTTTTCGCACAGAGCTTTGTTTAGTGATAACATAAATTTGTTACAACGGGGCATTAGGACGATATCTTTATTAACTGTAGATAAAAATGGATATTTTGGTAATGAATATTATTCTAAAGTGCAGGCAACACAATTTAATGCTAGTGTTTACCCAGAGTTTTTAAATGATGTTGCCGACCTTTCTTTGGCGGTTGGCCAAATGATCTGTCTAAATGATTTTACTTCACAGATGGTTGGAACTGGTGAGATTTCTAGTTTTTGGACTGACACTCGTTGGTGTGTGTTTTTTTCACTTATAGTTTTTATTCTAATTTGTATATTGTATTTTATGATTTATAATTTTTATTTTAAAAAGCTTAAAGATAAGTATTCAGCAGATGAAGTTATGGGAGAACTTGGCAAAATTATTGACAAAGAAATTGATAAAAGTAATAATCCGAATCTTTCGCAAAATAGAACAGAAATAAAGGATTGGGTAGAGAAGGATTTAAAAGACAAAATTAATAAAGATAAAGATGAGACAAAATAAAAAATGCTACATAATTGTAGCATTTTTTATTATTTGTTTTGAGCTGATTTTAAATTCTCTAGTTTTTTGCTTGCAATTGCTTTTTTTCGACTAGCAGAATTTTTGTGAATTGCACCTTTTTTTTCGGTTTTATCAATAATAGAAATTGTGTTTGATAACATCTGTTCAGCTTTTTCTACATCTGCATTTGCGATAGCCGTGTTATATTTTTTTAACTCAGTTTTCATTCTTGAAACTGCGCTTTTATTTTTTATACGGTTGCGTTCGTTTACTTCTACTCTTTTTTTCGCTGATTTAATATTTGGCATATTGTTTCTCCTTAATTATTGTTACGCTCGTGATTTTATCATATTAAGTTGTTTTTTGCAAGTATTTTTAATATTTTTGGAAAATATTTATTTTTTTTATCATAAACTTTAACATGACAAAAAAATTTTTAATTATTGATTCTGGAATTGGGGGACTTTCTACTTTGGCTACTATTAAATTGCACATGCCTAACCTTAATGCGATATACTATGCCGATGACAAGTTTTTCCCTTATGGAGAAAAAACAAAAGGTGAGTTGATTTCGCATATTGTTGAAATTGTTGAAACTTTTGAAACTCAAATTTCTGGTCTTATTCTTGCATGCAATACTGCTACGGGAGTGGCTGTTGAAATTTTAAGAAAGTTATTTTGTTTTCCAATAATTGGTATTGAGCCTGCAATTCTTCCGGCTATAAAAACGGGTAAACCCACCATGGTATTAGTTACACCGCTTGAAGCTAAAGCAAATAAATATTTGGAATTGGCCCGTAATAAAAAAATTTTGACTTATTCGACCCCTATTTTAGCCAATGAAATTGAAAATCAATTGATGCTGAATGGTTGTTTTGATAATTTAAGCAATAGTGGAGTGTTAATTAATGAATTAAATTTTATTAATGAACTTGCATCGCAAAACAACATTTCTAATATTGTATTAGGTTGTACTCATTATGTGTTTTTAAGAACTATTAATGCTTTTAAAGATTTTAAGTTATTTGATGGGAATGATGGAGTTTCAAAAAGAATTGATGCTGTGTTTGGAAATGTTTTTAATAAGGGGAGTATTCAAATTTTGTTTGCTTCGGGAGATGAAAAAAAGTCTCAAATTGCTTTGAGACTTTTTAAAAATTATTGTGAATTTTTATCTAACCTTAGACTTTAACCGTAATTTTATTATTAGTGCAATTCCAACAATTGCTAAAATAGATAAAACAATTATTAAAATTATCAATCCAGTGCTTATTGAATAATATTTAATAAATGAATATTCAAACTGGTTTCCATTTTCGTCTTGGATTGTAATAGTATAAGTTCCATTTTTAGTTAATGTTTTCTGTGATTTTGTTAGTAGGTTAAATTCGGACTTTGTGTATTCTGTGATTTTACCATTGTAATTTATGTATAAAGTCCAGTTTCCTAAAGCATTAATGTTTTCTATTATTATGTTTTTCGAAGTGCGTTCGCCATTTTTTATATTAGTAGTTATATTAAAATTAATTGGCTCTATTTTTACTTGATATGTAAACTCTGCGCTTGAATACAATGTTATTGATTCGCCATTAATTTTTAATGTTAGTTGACTTATTAAGTCATTGGTGATGGTGTATGTGCCACTTATTGAAAGCAGGGTGTATGGATTTGTTATTTTAATTATAGAATCATCAAGCGTGATTTGTTTTGGAGTGATATTGTTTGTTGACGATACCGAGTAATTAGTTAGGCTGTTTAGAGTGGAAATAATTGAAAATGTTCTTAATTGCTCTCCACTTATTACAACATAATATCCAGAGTCTTTTAATTGCGTTATTTGATTTGCAGAGTATTCTCCAATTTGTTTGTTGTTTTTTATTATTATGTAAGGCTTATTTGCTGTAACAGTTACTTCGTCATTTATAATTTGATTATCTCTGATTGGAAGTGAATTTTGAGTTATTGTTATACTTGTTCCTTGAATGTTGACCATAGACATTGCATGATTCCAAGTGTTTGAATTTATATCTAAAGGCATTCCGCGATATTTTGCAATAATTCGATAGCTTCCTGGGTTGTTTATTTCAAGTTGCATTAAATTAGTTGTTAGACCAGCAAAAATATCTTGTATTTCAAACATATCATTTGTGTTTTCATTGATTATGTATAAATCAACTGGAAGAGTTGAAAAATTACCATTTTTTATGGATATAACATTATCAACTTGAGTTATTTCTATTTTTGTTTGAGTTGACTCCCTATATTGAACATAGTCTAAGCAAAACACATGAATTGGCTGTTGTTGTTCTGATTGGGGGACTATTACTATAATACATTTGTTTGCACTTGTTTGATTGTCAACAATTTCGTTCCTTGAATTTAGAAAATATTGTTTAACCAGGTTTTCTGTTAATGATTCTGCAAATATGTTTGCAACTACATACACTCCATTGAGGTAGTTTTCAGAAATATATGTTGGACCATCTTGAGAAGCTATTTTTAGTTCAAATAAATTATTTGGATCTAAATCAATTTGGTAATGTTGAAATATGGGTGTTACTATTTGGTCATTTTGTACTATGTTTAATTTTGCAGTAATTGTTGAAAAGCCAATTTCGGTTTGTGCGTAATCAAAAGTAAATATACTATTAAAATTTGAAATTGCGTCATCATTGTATTTTGCGTCAAATGATAAATAAGGTGTGACTTGTTCATTAAAGAACAAAATTGAATCGCCATATGTTAAGCCTATTATACTTGATAATATATCTGAAACTTCAGTCTCTTCGGCGTTTTTAAATTTCAATTCCGGAATGTCAACAAAAACATCTAATTTTATCTGATGGAAAGTAATAGTTTTGTCGATGTTTTTTATTGTTAGATATGTTGTTTCGTTTTGAGTTATTAAACTATTTGATAACTCAATAGAGTAGAGACTGCTATTATATAGTTCAGGATTTGCATTTATTTGTATAATTGTTTTTGTGCCAAATTTTAATGACGAAGGTAAAATCAAATTGGTTAAATCATTTGATGATTGAACTGAACTTAAAATTTGACCGCCATTTTTGCCATTTTCTGTAATTTGTAAACTAGATATGTTAACATTTCTACTAAAAGCGGAGCTGGTGTAAATACCGTGATTTTCAGTGTTTGAATTGTTGTTATAGGTGAGTTCTACTAGATATGCTCCGTCTTGCGCAAACAAAAACTCCGAACTGCTGTCTGGGATTTCGGTTTCATCATCAAAAAAACAATTTTCACCTCGGTCGTCTGTGTGTACTGTAAAGACTTTATTTAAAATAATTTTTTTAATGGTAAATGATTTAATGTTTGTCCAGTCTAATACATTTATTGAAAGATTGGTTATCAAATTTGTTTTTGCGGTTTCTGATATTGAAACTTTATTGATTGCTCCAATAGTAAATGTGTTTTCATGTAGGTTTTCGGGCGCATACATAAATGAACCATCTAAAGTTTTTTTTGTTGCTAAATATTGTTGTGATAGAGAGGAAAGAGATGAAGTTGTGGACGCTTGAACAGAAACACCAATTGTGTTATTACATACAAGAGTTGCACACAAAGATAAAAATATTGCAGTTATAAAAATAAAAATAAATTTTTTCATTTCGGTTAATTTTAACATATATTTTCTTTTAGACAAAATAATTTTATTATCATTTTTAGTTTTTCTTATTTTATTATTTTTATTAAAAAAAGGAGACCCGCTGTCTCCTTTTTATATGCCTAATACTTTATTGTTTCTAATTTTAGGATCATAATATACTTTTTCTTCTTTTAAAATTCGTCCTGGTATAAATGGTTCATCAATTTTGCCATAAGTGAAAACTTCTCTAGCCTTGGTATAATATGATTCCATGAAACTATCAATAGGGTAGAGTGGGTAAATATATGCATAAAAGTGACCATGTTCAATATGCGCTAAATCACTGGCATATATTAGTGGACGTGATTGATATTGGGTGCTTATTTGGATATTGTCTTTCTTTTGACCATCTTTGCTTGATGATTTGCTATCTACTTGAATGGTGTAATTTCCAAGTTTTTTAGAGAACTCTTCTCTTGTTTGTAAGTCTGGAGTACCAATGTATATTTCGCCATTACAGTTTGCTCGAATTGTTGCGGCTATTTCTTTGCCATAAACATTCTCAAGTTGAGAGTATGCCTGAATTGCAAATAAAAGATAAATTCTTCTACTTCTTGAAACCGTTGTTATGTTTGATATATCCGAAATAGGCGGCAAATTAGCGAACTCATCCATAATATAGTATAAAGGCCTTTTTAACGAAGCTTCGCCTGTTGTGGTTTCGTTGTTTCTAGCTTTGCGAGCAAACTCTTTATAGGCTTGGGCAATACATATGGAGGCTAATGAATAACGGCTTCTGTTTTCATCTGGAATTTTTGCAAATATGGCAGTGGGTCTTTCATCAAATTCATAGAAATCTATCTCATTTTTTGAAGTCATATAGTTTATTCCATTGTCAGAAAACATCGATAATTTATTTGACAATATTGACATATATGAGTCACGAGTGTTTTTAGCTTTGGAACCGAGTATGTGTGTGGTTAATTCTTTTGTTTTTGATAATTCGCCTCTTCCACTAAAATACATTTCCATTGTTTCAAAATCGTTCTCTTTATTC
Organism: uncultured Clostridia bacterium; assembly: GCA_944332395.1. Classification (GTDB taxonomy): domain Bacteria; phylum Bacillota; class Clostridia; order Christensenellales; family UBA1242; genus CALVJV01. The sequence continues at coordinate 112,891 of CALVJV010000009.1, forward strand.
ATTGCGAGCTTATACATATTGTAAAAATTAAATTTTTCTAATGTCATATCAAGATCGGGGTTGGCACTATCTTCTAGCATCGCAAGTAAAATTGCTAGAATGTAGTTTTTTCCACCTTGTTCCCAGCCTGGATCTTTTTTGTCTTCGATTGGACATAGAGCAGAAGCAATATCATTTAAATCAGCAAAACATTGGTCTTCTAATTTACTGCTTTCTACATTTGCTTCGTTTAAAGCTTCTTCCAATGTTGCAAAGGCTTTACCTTGAAATTCAAACCATCTTTCTTTATTTATGTCTCCAACTTTGATGAAGTTGTATCTATTAACATCATCGTCTTCATGAACTAATATATCTTCCTTCATGTGTTTACTTTTTTGATAATTTTTATATACCGATTCCAAAGGGTTCCAACATGTTGATCGATAAGGGTTGATAAGATCAAGTATGATTATTTTGTAGCCATTTTCTTGTAGCTTTTTTGAATGATGGGCAAATAATTCACCCTTGGTGTCTGTTATAAAGAAAGATGGCTTGGATTTTAATTCGGATAGAATTTGTATCGATGGTTCAACATATGTAACGGTTTTACCTGAACCAGTTGAACCTATGACCAACATATGGTAATTAGGCCCAAAATGAATTTTTAGACGATTTCCTACCATTCTTGAATACACAGGCCAACCATCAAGGTTTACTTTATATAACTCATCAAAATAATAAACCTTCAATTTTTTATTTAGTTCATCTTTATTCATGAATCTTTGATTTTCAAGATCATCTTTTCCTTTCATTTCTTTTTTATTGTTAGACGGAGAAGTGGTAAAAAACAATAAAACAACCAACAGACATACCAATATGCAAACCGGGAATGATGTCATAAAAGTTGTGGTGTTAAAGGCATTGCCTAGATTTGATGCTTTTAATGAACCAAATTCTATATATGATGCTATGATTGCGCCAAGGAATAAAGATACTAAAATGGAAGCAATTAAAGAACCGATTACCTTAAAAAATAAATTTTCTAATTTTCTCTTTTTATCTTTCTCTGACATTATTCTACTCCTAAAAATTCATTTAAGTTTAACATTTTTATTTTTTATTTGCAAACTATTTTAAATAACTAATCAAAACTTTATATTCTTTTCTTTATAACCGCGGCATAAACATTAAATGTCGCTATCTTTAATTTTACAAACAAAATTGATGACAAAAAATTTTGAAATTCGACATAATCTATTATTTTTAGCATTTTTTTAAAATTAAAATTGATTATAATTGGGAGGTGTGGTTGTGAGAATAAGTTGTTTTTCTGTAAGACCAATAAAAACGTTCTTTAAAATTTCAGTTGTTGTTTTACTTTTTTTGGCATTTTGGTTTGTCAATGAGACAAATGTAGTGGTATCTGGTTATGCGGCAAGAAAAGTGCCTGTTTATTATGTGCAAACCGAAGAGAAAAAAATTGCTATTACTTTTGATGCGGCTTGGGGGGCAGACAAAACGCAGCAAATTGTTGATATTTTGAAACAAAAAAATATAAAAGCAACTTTCTTTCTTGTGGGGTTTTGGGTTAAAGATTATCCAGAAATGGTTAAGGTAATAGATCAAGCTGGAATGGAAATTGGCACGCATTCAAATACGCATCCCAAAATGTCGGGGTTGACTGAAAACCAAATAAGGGAGGAGTTGAATACTTCAATTGACCTGATAAAAGCCATAACTAATAAAGAAGTCAAAATTTTTAGACCACCATTTGGTGATTATAACGATAGGCTGATAAATGTATGTGAAAGTATGAATATTCAACCAATCCAGTGGGATGTGGATTCATTAGACTGGAAAGGCTTGAGTGCTGGGGAGATTTTGACTAGGGTCTCAAATGGAGTAAGAAATGGATCAATTATATTGTGTCACAATAATTCAGATCATATTGTTGAAGCGTTGCCTGTATTGATTGACACATTAACTAGCAGAGGATACACCTTTACAACAGTTGGTGATTTGTTGATAAAAGAGAACTTTATTATTGACAATAATGGCATGCAAAAAAAAGTTTAAAATATTGAAATAATTAGCAAAGGAGATAAAATAGTAATGAACGAAGAGACAAATAAAATAGAATTAATAGGTACTGTAATTTCAATTCCGAGATTTAGCCATTCAGTTATGGGCGAAAATTTTAATGAATTTGCTTTGCAGTGTGGTAGGTTGTCTGGAAACGATGACATTTTGCCAATTATAATTTCTGAAAGATTTGGGATTGATTTAAAGGTTGGCGATGAAGTTTTTATTTCTGGGCAAATTAGAACATTTAATAAATTTGATGAGTCTGTAGAAAGAAATAGATTGATTTTAAGTGTTTTCGCTAGGGATATTGAACCAATTTATGAAAAAACAGAAGATAAAAATGTTGTTGCGTTGCATGGATTTTTGTGCAAAAATCCAATTTATAGGACAACACCTTTTGGAAGAGAAATTTGTGATTGCTTGATTGCTTGTAATCGAGCATACCAAAAAAGTGATTATATTCCGCTTATTATTTGGGGGAGAAATGCACGAATGGCAAAGGACCTTGAGGTGGGTGATGAAATATTTGTAAATGGGCGCTTGCAAAGTCGCGAATATATAAAACATTTTGAATCGGGAGATATTACTCGAGTTGCATATGAGGTTTCCGTATCTAGTTTGGTTCCAAAGAACATTGAAAAAAGATAAAATTTTCAATAAATTAATACAATTCGTTTGACTTGTAATTTTTAATGATTTAAAATTAAGTTAAATTTAATTTGGAGGAAAGAAAATGAGCGCTATTAAAAATATTATGATGACTTTTGCTCAGTTAACGGATAGTAGCAGTAGTGTTATTGATTCTGATACTATAAAAGACACAGCTAAAACTGCTTATGAGACCTTTAGTGAGATTATAAACATAGTATTGCCAATTATTTTAGGTGTTGTTCTTTTGGTTGGTACTGTTTATGCTGTCATTTTGGGTGTTAACTATTCTAAAGCAGAAGATCCAGAAAAGAGAAAAGAGGCAAAGGATAGACTTGTTGGGGCAGTTGTTGGATTTTTGGTTGCTTTGGTTTTAATTGCTGTTATTTATGCTGTACTTGCTTCAAACTTGATTGAGAATATGTTTAATTAAAACAACAAAAAAAACACCCAGTTTTGGGTGTTTTTTGTTGATATTCGTTTTTCTGTGTGATAGAATGGCTTTTGAGGAGTTATTGTTATGCTTTTCAATATTATTTTAGGAATATACCAATTTCTTGTTATAACACCCAGTGGTGATACCACTCCAAAAAATGATGTTTTAGATCCTACCTATAAGGCTTTGGACATTATTTTGCCGGTTGCCCTTGGTATTGTCTTGTTGTCTGGGACCTTATATGCAGTTGCAATTGGAGTTCAATATTCTAGGGCAGAAACATCGGACGATCGACAAAAAGCGAAAAAGAAATTAATAAATGCAATTATTGGTTTTGGCTTAGTGTTGGTCCTTGTTTCGGTTCTTTATGCGATTAGGAAGCCTCTTGGCGATTTTATAACCAGTAAATAAAATAATAAAACAGCCCTGTTGTTGGGGCTTTTTTTATTTCTTTTAATGTTTTTTAGTTAAATTGTTTGCTTATAATATTTTTGTATGTTAAGATGTTTTTGTAATTATAAATAAATTTTGTGCGTTAGAGAAAAAATAAAGATACACACGAAAAGGATCTAAAATTTATGATAAAATTTGAGCGCATAATATCTGTTCTAGCTAATGGCACATCTGCAGATTCCGGAAAGAGTAATTCTGGTTCAGTTGTCAGTTGGCTTGAAGATAAATTGTTGCCATTTATTGCGACTGTTGGCGATATGCTCATGAATGCAATAATGACATTTTTTATTTATGTTGTTCAATTTATGTTGAGAATTGTTGATTTTTTCCAGTTTTTTGTTGGAAAACTTGCTGGAATTGATACTTGGTCGTCAAAGGGGGATGTTGGATCAGTTAGGTTGGCTGACACCGATGTCATTTTTCGATTTCTTTTATCGGACACTGTTTTAAAGGCTTTTATTGCAATTGTGGGAATCGCTATTGTTTTATTGATCATCTTTACAATTATGGCGATTGTAAAGGCTGATTATAATGCAGCGACAACTGACGAAGAAGCAAAAAAGGGAAAGATTTTAAAAAAGACAGGTCAAGCTTTGTTTGTTATGTTAATTGTTCCGTTCGTTTTAATTTTTGGAATTTTGGGTTCAAATGCTGTGTTGGTTAGTTTGAGCAATACTATAAAGCCAAACTCGACAATTTCGTTAGGCGGTCAAATTTTTTCTGCTTCAAGTTATGAAGCTAACAGATATAGACAATATGCAGAAAATAATTTGCGAATACCTGTATCGTTTGGAGATGAGATTTTAGATGTTATTTATGTGCCCGAGAAAGGAGAGTTTGCTTTTGGTGGGCTTGTAACTATTAATGAAACTCCAATATTTGTTGCCCCTCGTGGAATGAGATCTGACGGAAATTTGTTTTATTGTTCCGCCTACGAATATAAAGATGGTGGATATGTAAAACTAGATGATGAGCTGGTTTTTGAAGCTTATGAAAATAATAAAGGTTCTAATATTAAAGATTGGCCAGAAAATACGGTCGCTTTGCCGGATTTAACAGTTGACGGAAAACAAGTTACATATAATGCAAACACATTGGGAGTGTATCCTTTGGGTTATATTGGGACAGATGATGCTACACAAATTATTAATGGTGTGTATAATTCTTGGAATTATAATGAGAGTTTGTTTTCTGAAAAACGATTGTTAAGTAAAAATTACTTAAAGTTCGATTTTGAGTCCACTTATATTGCTAATTCTCATGAAGTCAGGGTTATGTCTAATAAAAACAGAACTGATTTATACAAATTTAGCAACAATTCTGGAATATATTTTTATGATAAAAATTTTGTTCCAATTAAAGATGAATATTATGTTATGGCAGATTTTATTGATTATGCTGTTGATCATTCTATCCAATTTTATTTTGTTAATGCGTCCAATAAACAAATTGATTGGGGCGATGTAAATGATTTTTACAAAACTACTGGAACTGACGGTGTTATGAATGGATTTATTGTTGAATATGATTCTGGCATTAATAGATATTATGAGTTTATGGATTCTGCAACTAATGAACTTGATGGTGAAACTTTTATTGTTTGTTCAAAAGTTGGTGATGAATATGTGCCAATTACACAGGCAAACAATAGAAGCGAAGGTTTCGTTTCTAGTTATTTAGCAGAGGAATATGACGGGCCAATTGTTGCTAGAGGCGTGTTTGATGATAAAGGCAATCCTACAATAATTTCTATTCAAAGCAATGAAGATCAAAATGATATTGCTTATTATAAAATTTGTGGAACTGGCGGTGTCATAGAAAATAATGAGGATAAGATTAATGGTGTATACAATGTTTATCAAAAAGCGGAAGGAGAAATAACTGCTTATAATACAGCTGGGAAGAAATTAGAAAATAAAATTTCATTTTCTTATGTTAAAGTTGATGAAATTTATGTTGAAAATAACGTTCAATACATAAAATTACATTTCTATTCGTATAAAGGGCAAGGCGATCCACAGACGAGTTCAGAGGACGCCGATTTTAATTATCTTTTTAGTGCAACTGTTTTGGGAACAAAAGAAAATAATGATCAATTTGTCTCAGATTTGTTTGGTGTATCAACTATATTTACTGTCAATGGTGTAAGTTATTCTGCTTTGCCAAGTGAAGATGTTTTAAAAAATACAATACAATACATATATTTTAATAGAGAGGACATTAAATCAAACTTGGAGTTTGATTTTGCAATTGGATTTTGGCCACAAAAGATTGAAGTTAATAATAGCAGTGTTTCAAATGGCTATTATGCGAGATTTAAGTTGGGAATGACTTACAATAAAAATGATAATTCGGTTTATTATTTAACAAATGGTTCTGCTGTTTTAGATTACAACTTTAATAAAACAACTGGAATTGAATTAAAAAATTTATACAGACCGGGCGATTTAAATATAATTATTTTGCTGTTTGCAACAGTCTTAATCTTTACGGTTTTAACTCAAGCTGTTTGGGGCTTAATTGCTAGAATCTTTGAAATAACTATTATGTTTATTTTGTATCCAGGATTTGCGGCAACGATTCCTTATGATGATGGGTCTAGATTTAAAACTTGGAGAGGCGATGTTGTCAAAAAAGTGTTAGGTGCTTATGGCGTCATTTTAGGAATTAATTTGTTTTTTGTTCTTCTACCAGTGGTTAGAGATGCCACATATATATTTAGAGAGGAAGATATTCCAGCCGCATTAGCTGGTAGATCTATATTTGGGAATGCTGACTTTTTAAATAGAATAGTGTATATTATGTTTTTATTGGTCTTGTTTACAATGATAAGAACTTTGCCCAAGCTTGTTGCAGATTTAATTGGTGCTGAAGAAGTGTTTGGCAAAGGTGGAGATGTTAGAGACAAAGTCAAAGGAACGGTGGCTAGGGTCGGTGATGTTGTGTCTGGGAAAGCAATTAAAGACTATAAAGACAATGCACTCAAACTCGCAGGTTCATTTATTCCAGGGAAAGCAATTGTTAGCCCTCTTGTGTCTAAATTAAAAGATGCTGCAGTAACAAAACATGCAGAAAGAAAGGAAAAGAAAGAAGAAGCAGAAGAAGAAAAAGAGAAAATTGATACTAGAGCTGAGGAAAGAAAGTCTGAAGTTGAGCTTAAGTATGGCACAATGGATGAAATCTTTGAAGAAGATGGCTCTATTAGAGAAAAGGACAAAGATGGAAATCCGGTTGAAAGAAGTAAAATTATTGATGCCTTTAATGAGATGGCTGAAAATTTAAAAATGTCAGTAAAGGATGATGGCTCGTATGAGATCTTAGATAAAGATGGACGAAAGGTTGAAGCAAAAGATGCAAAAATCATGCTTGAAAATGAAAAAGATGAGGAAATTAGGAATATTGAAGCAGACAGACGCACTGAAACGGTTAAGGTTTATGCGGATTATGGAGTAAGTGGTTCGGGTGAATTTAGAAGTGAGTTAAGAAGACTTAGAAAAGAAGATCCAGAAGAATGGGCAAGGGTTAGAGCTCTTGACAGATCTGAAAGATATGCAAATAGAAAGGCAAATGCTAATATCCTTCAAAAAGCTTTAATGTTGTTTGGTCAAGGAGACTTAGTTTCTTCTTATAAAGAAAACAAAATTCAAAAATATTTTGATAAAATGAAACGAAAATATGAAACAAAAGCGACAAGGCGAGCCATTAGAATTACTAGGCGTAATGATTTGAAAGATAGCATAATTAAGAGTATAAACAAAAAAATTAATTCAATAGCAAATACAAGAATTGCAAGGATTGTTGGAGAAAAGGTAAATAATGTTGTTAATAATTTGAGAAGCAATTACTCTAGATTAAGAGCAAAAATGGAAAAAATTGAAAAAAATTCATTTGTGAAGGCTGGAAAGTCAATAATAAAAGGTATTTACGCTGGAGTTACAATGCCATTTACAGCAGTAAGAAACTATCGCAAAGCTAAAGAAACTGTTGAGAGTCGTGTTGAAACGGCTAGAGAGTCGTTCTTTAATAAGAACTTTGCAAAAGATAGCTTTAGAGTTGCCGCTACTGTTCCTGATGCAACACTGGCTCAAATTACTGGTAAAACAATAAGAGAATTAAGAAAATTGATGAGAGCTGGATCATTAGAAAGAACCTTTGGAACAGAGACGGCAGATGATATTAAGAAAAGATTAGAGAATTTGACATTAAAGGGCAGACTCAAAACTAGATTTGGCATATTTAAAGCTGGAATAGAAGCAAAACGCAAATCTAAAGCCGAAAGCATGAGAGCTGGTGTCTCAAAGGAAGAGGCAAAAAAGATGCCAAAAGAAGCTGCACATAAGGCAAAAATGCAGGCCGTTGAAGAAAGTCATGCAGATAATGTTCCTGATGCAACACTGACTCAAATTACTGGTAAAACAATAAGAGAATTAAGAAAATTGATGAGAGATGGATTATTAGAAAGAACCTTTGGAACAGAGACGGCAGATGATATTAAGAAAAGATTAGAGAATTTGACATTAAGGGGCAGACTCAAAACTAGATTTGGCAGATTTAAAGCTAGAACAGAAGCAAAACGCAAATCTAAAGACGAAAGCATGAGAGCTGGTGTCTCAAAGGAAGAGGCAAAAAAGATGGCAAAAGAAGCTGCACATAAGGCAAGAATGCAGGCCGTTGAAGAAAGTCATGCAGATGCTAAACGGTTAGATGCTGTTGCTAGAGAAAGACTTAAAAGAGAGAAGAAAAAACTTGAAAAAAGCATTGGAAAACTATCTTCTGAAATTACTGGGTATAA
>CALVJV010000010.1 GCA_944332395.1 uncultured Clostridia bacterium
AAAACAAATTAACATAAAGGTTAAAATAGTCAGTGTTTGAGAAATCATATCATTCATCGTAAATATGCTTTTATGCGAAATGTCATTTGGAGTTAAGTCAGTGGTCGTTTTAAAAAGGAATTTAAAGAAACTTGGAAATCCTTCGGCAGATAAAGTGTTTTTTATATGAGATGTTAATTCCTCACTTTGCATTCCTACCATATTTACATTAAACTGATCCGATATATTTGTTAACCAATTTCGTATTTCGGTATTTAAAGATGTATCCCAACTTGTTATTTTCATGATCCAATTGGCCGTTGGTTTGCATAAGACAAAGGAAAGTAAAAAAACAATGGAAGAACTTATCATTGATAAAAATGATTTAAAAAATCCTTTCCATAGACCAATAGTGATTCCAAGTAATATTAATACTAATATTGTTATATCAACCCAATTCATACTTTACTATTCGAACATATGTTCGAGATTTTCTTTTTGTTTTTATTATATTATATAAAATTTATTTATTTTTTTCAATAAATTTTAATTATTAATTATTGTCGAAAGCAATCGAAAAGATTTTGAAATATTTTCATACTATGTTATTATATTGTCAATACTTTAATATGGTATTAAGTAGTAGGAGTTGAAATGGATAACAATCAGAAATCTTATAGTCAAAATAAAACTTCAAAAATGTGGTGGTCTATTTTGTTGATCGCTTTGGCGGTTTGTCTAACATTTTGGATTTTTTCGAGTACCGGAAATGGAAAGAAGATTACGCTTGACCAATTTTATTCAGAATTATATGCTGATAAAATTGCACAAGTTGAATTAGGATCAAAAACAATTAGCGTTACGTATAAGAGTGGGCAAAAAGCTTGGTTTTATTCTAGAGCCGCAGTTGAGACTAAATTAACTGAAGATATTACAACATATAATAGAGATAATCCTGAAAAAACAGTTAAATTAGTTCCAGGAACGACAACTACTTTTTCTTTCCTGAATTTAGTATATATTTTGTTAATGGCCGGATTTACAATTTTTATTTTAATTTGGATTACTAGGCAAATTAAAGGAGCAAATAGTAAGTCTTTTGATTTTGTTCGAAATCGAGCACGAATAGGAGAATCTACAGTTAAGTTTGCAGACGTTGCCGGCGCAGATGAAGAAAAACAGGAGGTTGCCGAAATAGTTGAATTTTTGAAAAACCCTCAAAAATTTAGAGATATTGGTGCCAGAATTCCAAAGGGAGTATTATTAGTTGGGCCACCCGGTACGGGAAAAACATTGTTAGCAAAAGCTATTGCTGGAGAGGCTGGAGTACCGTTTTTTACAATTTCGGGTTCGGACTTTATGGAATTGTTTGTTGGTGTGGGTGCTTCTAGGGTTCGTGATTTGTTTGTGCAAGCAAAAAAAGTTAAACCCTGCATAGTATTTATTGATGAAATTGATGCTGTTGGAAGGCAAAGAGGTGCCGGTATGGGGGGAGGAAACGATGAAAGAGAACAAACGTTGAATCAACTTTTAGTTCAAATGGACGGATTTGAGCCAAATGAAGGAATTATTGTGTTAGCAGCAACAAATAGAGCCGACATTCTAGATCCAGCTCTTATGAGACCTGGTAGATTTGATAGACAAGTTTATATTCATATACCAGACGTTCGTGGTAGAGAAGAAATTTTAAAAGTTCATGCAAGGAACAAAAAATTAAGCCCCGAAATCGATTTTAAACAAGTAGCTCGAATAACAAGTGGATTTACTGGAGCTGATCTTGAGAATTTGTTAAATGAAGCAGCTATTCTTGCTGCAAGAGCAGGTAGAAAAATTATAAAAAATCAGGATATATCAGAAGGAATAGACAAAGTTTTATTAGGACCACAAAAGAAAAGCTGGATTATGACTGACAAAGACAAAGAAAGAACAGCATATCATGAGGCTGGCCATGCTGTTGTGCAACATTATGTTAAAAATAATGAACCTATACATGAAATTTCAATTGTGCCAAGGGGCGCGGCTGCGGGATATACATTAGCTAGACCTGCTGACGATGATAGGCATGTAACGAAGGGAAAACTTGTAGACCAAATTTGTATGTTACTTGCTGGAAGAGTTAGTGAAGAAATCTTCTTGAAAGATGTTTCTACAGGTGCGTCAAATGATATTGAAAGAGCGACTCAAATATCCAGAAACATGGTAACGAAATGGGGTATGAGTGAAAAAGTTGGTATGGTATGTTTAGAAGGAGAAGATGAAATCTTTTTAGGAAGGGACTATCAAACTAGAGCCGTTTATGGAGATCATCAAGCTTCTGTAATTGATGATGAAATAAAAAACATAATTAATAGCTGCAAAAAAACAACAAACGATTTAATAACAAAACATAAAAAAGAAGTAGAAACTTTTGTAAAAGTCCTTTTAAATAAAGATACATTATATGAAGATGAGATAAAACTTGTTTTTGAGGGAAAAAGTGCAAAACAAATAATAAATTATATTGATAAGAAAATTTGTACCGAAAAGGAAACCCCTAAAGATTTTGTTGAGATTGAAAAACCATCAATTGAAGTAGAAGGTCGTGAAGATGTTGAGCAGATAAAAAAGACGATAAAGAGGACCGAAAGGAAAAAAGCAAATAATGAGGACAAAAAAGACGATCAACAAATGGAGGGTTTGCAGAATAAAGTAGGTGAGTCAAAGACTGATGATATTCCAGAGAACATTAGTGATGCATTAAAAAAGAAGGATGATAATGAATGAAAAAATTTTTAATTTGTGTAGGGTCTCTTCTTTGTGTTTTGATTGTTGTAGCAGTTGTATTAGTTTCTATTCTTGCGTCGCGATATGAAAAGGTTAATTTTGATATAGGAAGTCCAACTAATATTTATTATTACGACAAGTCTTATACTATGACAGAGATTGAGAGAGATAGTTCAAGTTTTGATGATATAATATTGGATTTGAAAAAATCAATGAAAATTTCAAAATTAAGTCAGATGATTAGAAATGATTCTTTTGAAAAAAATGCACGAATTGGCAATGAAGATCAATCTTGGAAGTCTAGTTTAAAAGAAGAAAATTTGTGTTTGCAGTTATTCTATGACAGCAAACAAATAGCAATCATCTATGATGGAAATGACACAAAACAAATCGAATATAATTATTTGATGATAATATTAAATGGAACATCAAATTTAGAGGATCATGTAATTTATTATGCTAATTCTTCAGCATCTTCTCCGTCTTCGGTTGTTTTTGAAAGCATTCCGATTTTAATTACATTAAACGAAAAGAATGTTGAGTTAGATATTGAAAAACATAAAAACGAGGTTTAAAACCTCGTTTTTTATAAGTTCCGTTTTTTATGTATATAATGTTCAAGCGTTGCGACAGAAAAATACATTAAACTTGCTAGTATACATAATACCACAATACCAGACATAACGGTGTCTAGATTAAAAACTAGTCCTCCGTAATTAATCAAATATCCGAGCCCTGCTTGGGAAACTAGATATTCCCCCATTATAGTTCCAACCCAAGCCATTCCAACATTTATTTTTAGCACAGATATAAAATCTGGAATAGCATGTGGAAGAATTAACTTAAACAATACTTGGAACCTATTTGCGCCTAGTGTCTTTAGTAACAAAATTTTTTCCTGGGGAATTGCGACAAAACTTTGAAGCATACTCATGGTGGTTATAATTATACAAATCAGTATTCCCATCAAAACTATAGCTTTTGTTCCTGCGCCAACCCATACAATTAATAGAGGTCCCAATGCTATTTTTGGAAGAGAATTAAGAACAACCAAGTAAGGTTCAAATATTTTTCTTACGGGAGTGAATAAGTATAGCAATATAGCCAGTAGGCTTCCAAGGCCAATGGAAATTGCAAAAGCAATTAATGTTTCATATAGAGTCGTCCATGAATGCAACCAAAGAGATCCATCCTTTGCCCAAGCTATAATTGTTTTTGCTACACGACTCGGAGAACTTGTTATGTAAGGATCTATTAATGCTAGTTGCGCTGATAACTCCCAAAGTCCAATTATAAATAATAGAACGCTCCAGCGTCCTAGGCTTATTAAGAGTCTATTTAATCTGGTTTTTCTTAAGTATTTTTTGTGTTCGGCACTAAAAAATTTTTTATTCTTCACTTTTTAATTCCTCCCAAATTTCATTAAAGTATTTACTAAATTTTGGGTCAGAGCGTCTTTGGAATGGAGTTAAGGATTTGTTAAAATCTAGTGACTTAATGCACTTTATTTTTGCGGGTCTTTTTGTTAAAATTAAAACTCTATCCGAAAGAGAGACCGCTTCTGAGATGTCATGTGTTACCAAGATTGCTGTTTTTCTTTCAGATTTAATTATGTACGAAACATCGTCTTGAACAAGCAACCTTGTTTGGAAGTCAACTGCAGAGAAGGGTTCGTCCAATAAAAGTAATTTTGGATCTGTTGCAAGAGTTCTTATTAAAGCTACTCGTTGTCTCATTCCTCCAGATAGCTGTGTTGGGTAATAATTTTCAAAATCTTTTAATCCATATTTTTCTAATAAAGATCTTGATTTTTCGATGTAAGGCGACTTTAATTTGTGTTGAATAGACAATCCAAGACAAACATTTTTAAAAACTGTACGCCAATCAAATAGATTGTCTCTTTGAAACATATATCCAACCATTGAACTGGTTTTGTTTTTTACCGGCTGGCCACACAAAAGAACGCTTCCAGATGTTGGCTTAATTAAACTTGCAATCAGAGACAAAATTGTGGTTTTTCCACATCCGCTAGGACCCACAATACTAACGAATTCTTCTTCAAAGACCGAAAAAGATAAGTTTTCTAGCGCAATTGTTTCATTTTTTTTCGTTTGATAAGTTAATTTTACATTTTTAAATTCCAATAGTTTGTTCATAAATTTCCCTTTAGATAGTAGTGGGGCCGTCGGCCCCACCTCTTATTTAACCAATGAAAGTGCAAAGCTGTTATCTACTACATCAGAAAATGATACTTTTCCAGGCAGCTCGCCAGCATTATCTAGAACATCAAGTAATTTATTAAATGACGCCTCTGTCATCGCCGGAGAACTCATCCAAGCATCTATTTTTTTGTAGGCCTCGACTGCAATTTTTAATGAGCTTACACTTGAACCATCAAAAGATGGTACTAGTTTTTGTGCGACAAGTTCAGAATCCTCTGTCATAAGAAAATTATAAGCTTTTGTTATGGCACGCAAGAAGCCAGTAATTTTATCAGGATTCTTTTTTATAAATTGTGGCATGGCCATAAAACAAGTATAAGGAATTTCACCACTATATTCTCCAACCGAGGCAACGATGTAACCTTTTCCCGCTGCCACGTATTCACTAGCAGTTGGTTCAAACATTGTACAATAATCGCCTGAACCGGCCTCAAATGTAGGTACCATCATGTTAAATGCGGTTGATGTGTCTAAAGTAACATTTTCTCCATCTATAAGACCTAAACCATTAACGACATACTCAAAAGTCATCGCGGGCAGTCCGCCTTTTCTTCCAGCTATAATTGTTTTGTTTTTTAGATTTGACCAAGAAAAATCTGGTTCATTAACTCTTGAAACTAAAAATGATCCGTCTCTTTTTGTTAATTGGCCAAATATCATTGGATGGTTTGTACTTCCTTGAGCAGCTACATACACAACTGTTTCTGGCCCTAGTAACGCAATTTCTGCAGAGCCCGAGAGTAGAGCAGACATCGATACGTTGCTTCCGCCCCCATTTGTCAATTTTATTGTAATACCTTCTTCTTCAAAATAGCCAAGGTTCATTGCTAAATACAATGGTGCATAAAAAACACTATGCGTTACTTCGTTTAGGCGTATTACAGATTTGTCCGATTTTTTACAAGCCGAAAATCCAAGAATAGAAATAACGCATAGAGCAAGAGCACAAGCTATTGCAGAAAATTTTTTCAAATTATCACCTCCTTTTTAACATATTTTAGTATATGAGCAAGCCCTTGTATTTGTTAAAAACAAAAGCATATTTTATAAAATGTTTGTGTTTTTTTATTACTTGTGGTAATCTACTAATTAGAGTAATATGAAAACATTTAAATATATTGTTAGTATTTCTTTATTGGTTTTTATTTTTTTTGCGTTTTTGGTTTTTTTGTTTTCACCATATTTTATTGCAAAAAAGGACAACATAAATGGACGTATTAGCAAAGTTAGATTAGTTAGTTTACTTTTTATGACATTTGGAACAATCGTTGTAATTGTGATTATGACAATATAAAGGAGAATATATAAGGAGAATATATTATGATGAAAGATCAAAAAGCGTTTGATCCTAAAAGTTTTGAAGATAAAATTTTTGAAAAATGGACAAGACAGAACGCTTTTTCGGCAAAAGTTAATCCAAATAAAAAGCCATATTGCATAATAATGCCGCCACCCAATGTTACAAGTGCTGCGCATATTGGCCACGCAATGGATGGAACTTTGCAAGATATCTTAATTAGAACAAAAAGGATGCAAGGTTATGAAACCTTATGGCAACCTGGAACAGACCACGCAGCAATTGCAACTGAATACAAGCTTGTTGAAAAATTGGCAAAGGAAGGAAAAACAAAAGAGTCAATTGGAAGAGAACGCTTTGAAAAAGAAGCGTGGGCTTGGTATGATAAATATGGTGACACTATTATGTCCCAATTTAAAAAAATGGGCTTTTCGGCAGATTATTCAAGATACAAATTTACGATGGATTCTACAAGTACGGATGCGGTGTTGGAGGCTTTTATTCGTCTTTTTAATAAAGGGCTTGTCTATAGAGGAAAAAGAATGACAAACTGGTGTCCGAATTGTGGCTCTGCTGTTTCAGATGAAGAGGTTGAGTATATAGAAGAAAAAAGCCATATGTGGCATATTAGATATAAGTTTGCTGATAATGATGGATATATTGTTGTCGCGACAACGCGTCCGGAGACTTTGTTCGGCGATGTTGCAGTTGCTGTAAATCCAAAAGATAAAAGATATAAAAATTTGATTGGCAAATATTTAATTGTGCCATTGGTAAACCGAAAAATTCCAATAGTTGCAGATGATTATGTTGATAAGGATTTTGGCACTGGAATGGTTAAAATAACTCCAGCACATGATCCAAACGATTTGGAGGTTGCAAAAAGACACGATTTAGAAATTATAAGTGTTATAGATAAATTTGGAGTATTAACTGTTCAGGCTGGTGAGTTTGCGGGAAAGAAGGCAATAGATATGCGTGATGAAATTGTCGAGAAACTAAAAGGCCAAAAACTTATTGAAAAAATTGAAGATTATTCGCATAGTGTTGGGCATTGCTATAGATGTAAGCAGGCAATTGAACCGATGATTACTGAACAATGGTTTGTAAAAATGAGCGATCTTGCAAAACCTGCTATTGAATGTGTAAAAAATGGTCAATTAAAAATATTTGCAAAAAAGTTTGAGAAGAACTATCTTCATTGGCTTGAAAATATTCAAGATTGGTGTATCTCCCGACAATTATGGACCGGTCATCGCATACCTATTTATTATTGTCAGAGTTGTGGGAATATTTATACAAGCAAAAAGCCATGCAATTGTCCAAAATGTGGAAGCAATAATTATGTTCAAGACGAAGATGTTCTAGACACTTGGTTTAGTTCCGCTTTGTGGCCATTTTCCACTCTTGGCTGGCCAAATGATACTCCTGAAATGAAGTATTTTTATCCAACTAATGTTCTTGTAACCGGTTATGATATATTGTTATTTTGGGTCACAAAGATGGTGTATATGGGAATAGAATGCACCGGAAAAGTTCCGTTTTATAACACCATTTTGCATGGGTTGGTGAGAGACGAACGCGGAAGAAAAATGAGCAAAAGTTTAGGAAATGGAATTGATCCTCTGGTTGTGGTTAACGATTATGGTGCTGACGCTTTAAGAATTGCACTTATAAAAGATATGTCTTTGGGTATGGACTCTAGATTTGGTGAAACAAAATTAGAGAATGCCCGAGCATTTTTAAATAAACTTTGGAACGCAAGCAAGTTTGTATCTTTAAATGCTGACAAATTTGGGTATACAGAATTAAAACCCGATCAATTAAATGATATAGATAAGTGGATATTGTCAAAATTAAATAATTTGATTTCAAATGTTACCAGAAATATAGATAAATATGATATTGGTGTTGCAATTTCAAATATAATTAATTTTATTTGGAATGACTTTTGTGATTGGTATATAGAATTTGTAAAGGTGGATCTTAAATCTGATCGTGCAACTATTGTTAGTTCGGTTCTGGTTAATGTTTTAGAAACCGTTTTAAAACTGTTGCATCCTTTTGCGCCGTTTACAACAGAATTTATTTATCAAGAATTTTGTCATGAAGATTTATTAATGCTTGCGGATTATCCAGTTTTTGATAACAAGTTAAAATATAAAAAAGAAGAATTGTTTATAGAGAAGTTTATAGAGTTAATTAGAAACATAAGAAACTATCGAAACAAAATTGGCATTCAACAAACAGAAAAAATTATTATTACAACATCTAATCAAAACTTTAAGCTTGTTGAATATTTAAAAAAATTGACAAACGCAAAAGACTTAATTTATGAAAAGAACGAAAAATTAGAGATAATATCCGAAATTGGAATGTTTGGCATAAAATTTGAAGAAACTAAAAACGAAGCAAAGAAAAAATTATACGAAGAAATAGAAAAGGTAAAGCATGAAATCAGTCGTAGTGAAGGTTTGCTGAAAAATCCTGGCTTTATAGCAAAAGCGCCAAAGACTCTGGTTGATGCTGAAAAAAAGAAATTAGAGAAGAATAAAGAATTATTAAATTCTATGATGGGAGCAAAATGTGAGTAATTTATTATTGCGAAAAATTTTATCAAGTATGTTATATTTTGTTTTAGCTATTGTAATAGAATGCTATCTTTTTGCAAGTCTTGGATGGGGGCTATTCCCCAATTATGGTTTGTTTGATATCGGGATAATATTATTCATATCATGTTTAATATTTGCTTGTCGGTCAAGGCGAGGAACAAACATTTTTATTGGAGTGGCAATTGGAATTCAAATTATTGTTAGTTATCTTAATATCATAATGAAGGCAATGTTAAATGACGTCTTCTCTATAAAGATGATGGCGTTAGTTGGTGAAACTGCAGAAGTTCTTACTCTTTCTATGTTCCCTTTTGCGCCTATTATTTTCTTTGGGATTATTGTTTCTATATTGGTAATCACACTTACTTTTTTAAGAAGAATTCCGATTAACGAAAAAGAAAGCCCATTACTAAAGAAGTATGCGGTTAGATTTTTTGTTTTAATTGGTTTGACATTCTCTATGGTTTTATATAGTTTTCAATCATCATTTTTGAAAAAACTTGATAATGAATTATATTTATTAGGTGACGATTACTTGTTTAATACTTTTTCATCAAACCAACAGTCGTTGAAAAAGTTCGGAACTTTTGGTTATTACATAGAAGATTTATCCCGTTTAATTATCGATGTTGAACCATTAAAGCGCACAACTTTTGAGGATTTAAAAGAATACTTGGGTACTTCTACATACAACCCACAAGATTCTAAACTTTGGAATGTTTTAAGTAAAAATGGAGATGATAATATTTTTGTTATTATGGCTGAAAGTTTTGAATGGTATGCAATCTCTCCTGAAATTACACCAGTTTTATATGCACTGGCTAATGGTTATGATTTTGGTAAAGCCGGAGAAAGAAATTCTAAAGGAGAGTTACAAACGCAAGATGGCTGGAGATTATATGAAATATATGATTTTCCAGAAGTAGATATTGAAGATCGAAATGGAGAAATCCAAAAATATCTAGATATTTTGCGAAAAGATTATGATTATAATGAAGAAACTAACACATTTACAAAAATTGATGGTGTTTCGATTTATGACGAAGAATTTGAAAACACTTATGGCATGACATTAATTAATTATTATTCAAAAGCAAAAACTGATTATTCAGAAGCATCTGTAATATTAGGAAATTATCCATATAATCAAAGTTTTGTTGAAAGAACGACATTTTCGGGTACGGATTTGTATTCAGATGTTAATTATTATTTTTCGTTACCTAATGTGCTAAAAGATAGTGGATATATAAACGAAGGTGAGGCTTCTTATTTTCATGGATACAAAAGTAGATTTTATGCACGAGAAACATTGTTACCAACTTTTGGTTTTGATAATATGATGTTTTTTGAAGATTATATAAAAAATCCACAGATAAATTATAACAACAAATTATCAATATGTATAAATGATAGTCAGTTGGTTAGTGTATTTGGCGAACAAATGATTCACCGTGATGAAAATGGCAACAAAAAATCCAGTGGCCCATGGTTGAGTTTTATGACAACAGTTACCACGCATGGAGAATATACAAGCGAAAAGCCATTGTTGAGTCGAAACTATGCTTTTATTGATGCTGTAGATTATGCAGGAAAACCCGATGATGTATCAGATATAACTCCTAATAGTATAGATGGACAGGTAAGAACATATTTGGCGGGTTGTCTTGATACAGAATATGCGGTTGCATACCTATTAAATTATTTAATAAAATATAATGAATTTGATAATACGACAATTGTTTTTTATGCTGACCATAATGCTTATTATGATGGTTTAGATATTTCCTACAAAGCTTTTTATTATGACGAAGAAGCAACAGATTTTTCTAGTTTTAGGTCAGATTATTATATGCAATTGCAAGATATAGGCGCATATGGGACATATGCATCTGAAAGGTATAGTGTGCCATGTTTTATCTATGCAACAGATTTAGATGTTGTTGCATTGGGTGAAGAGTATGATGAAAATAGTGGGGAGACTTACAAAGTTCAGTATATTGAAAAATTTACTTGTGCTTTTGATATATTGCCGACGTTGTTAACAATGTGTGGAATAGAGTATAATCCGCATTATTATTTAGGATATCCGGTGTTTGCAGTGGAAAATATCGATGGAGAACAAATAGAGGTGGGGACGGATGTAATAATATCTCATACCGGTGGATATTTTAATAATAAGATCTTTAGCGAAGATGGATTAGTCGCCGTTTATCAAACAAGCGATGTAACAAGTGCAGACATAAAACAATTTTCAAGAAATTGCGTGAAACAGCTTGAAAAATGGTATCAGATTACTGCTTTGTATAAATATAATTATTTTGAAAAAGTTCCAAAACGTTAAAATTAACTATGGCAACCTTTTCTTTGGTAAATTTTTTTGATTTGTTCGGTCTCTTCTCCGTTTTTTGTATACATAATTAGGGTAGGCAAACATTTTATACCAGTTTTACCACCTTTTTTTGCCATCACTAAAAATGAATTTGATTCTTTATCTATTTTTGGTTGAATTAATTGCAGCTGTTTTGGTTCGAGATTATGCCGTTTTAAAACAGTTAAAACCTCTGCCAGCCTTTCCGAAGAATGGACTAAATACAAATTTCCACCATATTTAAGAGTTCTTGCACAAGCGACGATCAAATCTTCAAGAGGCAAAAAGATTTCTGCTCTAGCCATGGCTCGTTCTTGATTTTTTGCTGTTGCTATATTGGTGGTAAAAAATGGGGGATTACAATAGAGAACATCGGCATATTCAGCATCTAAGAAGTTTGCTGAGTTTTGTACTTTATCACAAATCACTCGAATGTTCTTAAACTTATTCAAAGAAAAATTTCGATCTGCTAGATTTGCTAAGTTGGGCTGCATTTCTACTGCAATTATTTCTTTATATTTATTTTTGCTAGCCACAAGAACTGAAATGATGCCATTACCTGCACAAAATTCAACCGCTTTTTGTGTTGGTTTTAATTTTATAAAGTTCGCAAGCAAAACACTTTCTGTTGTAAAGCAGTACCCGTTCTTATTTTGAATAAGAAACAAATCATTTATTTGGAGATCGTGAATTTCTTCTCCTTCGTTGAGTGCTATTGTCTTATTCACCTATTTCGGGAGCCTCAACTGGGCAAACAGAATGACAGAGCCCGCAAGAAATACATTTTTTTTCATCTATAGAAAATTTTTCTTTTGAAAATTTTATTGCACCAACGGGACACGCGCCTTCGCAAGCTCCACATTTGATACATTTTGAGTTATTAATTTTGTAAGCCATTTTTATCTCCTTTATTTGTAGGTTTTTGAAGAGGTCTAATTTCTTCTGTTGAAAATTGTTTGATAATTGTGTCTTCTCCTTGCACAAATTTTATGGTTGCAGTGTTTTTTAGTAAATTTAAGTCAACGAGTTTTCCTGGCCCATCTGGAGTATTTGCCATGGCTCCTATTTTTGGTAGATTTTTTTGAGCTTCTAAATAAAAATCATTTTCGTAAGCCAAACAACACATTAATCTTCCACATAATCCACTTATTTTAGTTGGATTTAATGAAAGATTTTGGACCTTTGCCATTTTAACGGAAACATGGCCAAAATCTTCTAAAAATCTTTTGCAACAACAAGGTTGTCCGCAAACGCCCAACCCGCCTATAAGTTTTGTTTCATCTCGGATTCCAATTTGTCTGAGTTCTACTCTGTTTTTAAAAAAGGAAGCGAGATCTTTTAACAATTCTCTGAAATCCACTCTTTCTTCACTTGTGAAATTGATGATTACCTTCGATCCATCAAAGGCATATTCAACACTTACTATGTTCATGTTTAATCCAAGTTTTTTTACTTTTTCTTCAACTTGATGGAGTGCAGCCTTTCCTTTTTCTTTATTTTTTAAGTCGGTTTTTATGTCTTCTGCGGTAGCTTTTCTAACAACTTGTTTAAGAGGTGTGTCCAAATTTTGTTCTGGGATTTTTTTGTTTAAAAAAGCAACAGTTGCAATTTCAATTCCATTTTGGGTTTCGACAATAATTTTGTCTCCAATTTTTAAGTCGTATGGAACAATTTCATAATAATATATTTTTCCAGATTGGTAAAATCTTGCACCTAAAACTTTTATCATATATGTTTGCCCTCCGCAATGGCTAAAGCTAATTTATCGGCTAAAATGGTTTGTGAAACATTAACATTTAGCAAACCTTTTATTTTTTGAAGGGTATTAAAAATATAAATAATCCCCTTACTGTTTAAGTTTTTAATTTTATTTATTTCAGTTATTTGTGATTCAAACCATATAGATTTTAGATTAGCCATACATTTTATTAAATCAATAAGAATAAACTCAATAAATTGTAAAACTTCTTTTAAATTGCATCTTTGAAAAGCCATGGCATACTCTAATACATTTGCGCTTGAATTAATGTTTTGTAGTGCTTGTAGTGCTAATTCAAATGAGGAGTTAGTACTATTGTTTATCTCAGAAAGTCGACCCAGCGAAAGTTCGATGTTTTTTTTAGCGTTAGTAGAAAATTTCTCACTTTTATAAAAAATATTTAGTAAATTCTCTTTACTTGGAGTCGAAACTTCAACGACATTACACCTAGAAACAATTGTCGGCAAAACAAGAAATTTTGATGGTGTACACAAAAAATAATAATGGTCACTATTTGGTTCTTCGATGGTTTTTAGAAGTTTGTTTTGGGCCTCTATGGTCATTTTGTCACAGTTGAGAATAATAAAAAATTTTTGATCTGACTCAATTCCGTGCTCAGCGCTACTTTCTAAGAGAGGAATAAGAGTTTCAACTTTAATGGATTTTTCATCATTGATAATCATTAAGTCAGATAGTCTTTTTTTTTGTGCTTTCGCGGCTAAGTTTTTTAAACCTTTAGATACTAAAATACTTTCAACTAAGCTAATAGCAAAATATTCTAGAAGCAAAGAATCAGGATTTGTTAGGAGCAGAGCATGAGCAAGGCGGCCAGAAAAAATGTCCTTTTCGAGCCTGGTAAATGTAGGCTGACTTTTGATAAAAGATTGCATTAAAAGATCCATTAAACAAGAATAACATTTTTTAAAATAACATGTCAACTATTTTAAAAAACGCGGCAAAAGGCACAAGCAACAATTGCACCAACGAAACTAGAAAATAGGCAGACGAGCACGGTGTAAGCTAATTTTTTTGGCCCAACCTGGCCAAAGTAAACGGCAGTAATATAAAATAAGGTTTCAGATGTGTTCATTATTGTGGCTGCACACTTTGCTATGTAACTATTTGGACCATAAGTTTCTATACAATCATTTAAGATTGCGGTAGATCCAGAGCCTGAAAATGGTTTTATGATAATTAATTCGCCAAGTTGTGGCGGAACATTGAAGAAAGATAAGATAGGCGACATAATATTTGCAAATAGAGTTGACAATCCCGACACGCGAAACAACTCAACCGCAATAAAAATTGCCACTAGGTAGGGGAATGAACTGACGCAAATATTTATTCCTTCTTTTGCGCCATCTGTAAAATAAGAGTATGCGGGCAGGTTTTTTATTAAACAGAATAGAAACAAAATTAATAGTAAACCAATAAAAAAATAGGTGGTCACTTAATAGATTTCCTCCCTTTTTTAAAAGAGATATTTGAAAAAAGAAAGACTCCCATTATTCCTATAATTGTGCTTATAAAACTGGATAGAAAGCTTGGAATCATGATAGAAGTTGGATCATCTGTCCCTTTTTCAGCAAGTAAACCTATTGTTGAAGTTGGAAACAATTGAAGAGAGGTGGCACTTAATACAATTAACATAATCATTTGTTTTGTAGCTTTTGGCTTACCATCATTTAGACAATTTATTGCCTTTATTCCCATTGGAGTTGCTGCACCACCCATTCCTAATATATTAGCAGACATATTCAAACTTATATATTGCTTTGCTTCTTTTGTTAAATTTTTACCAAATAGAAAGTCAACAACTGGAGATAAACTTTTGCAAATTAAGTTAGATATTCCAGTTTCTTCAAAAATTTTCATTATTCCGCTCCAAAGAGCATAAATGCCAAAAAGTTCGATAGAGAGCAAAACTGCCTTGTTTGCTCCAGTTGATAAAGACAAAAGAATTTTATTGGGTTCAATAAAAAGCAATGTTCCCATCGACAAAATGATAACTACGAGCCAAATTTTATTCATGTATTATTTATATGTATATGAATGCAGATCAATAATAATAAAAACAAAAAAACTCTTTGAAAAAAAGTGTTTGGCTGATAAAATAGTGATATGAATGAATCATTAGTAGATTGTCATGCGCATTTAATATTTGATAATGTTGATGCTAAAAAAATAATTAATGGAATGGCTGGAGTCCTCGATTACATAGTTTGTGTTTCAACAAGCAAAATGGATAACCTTAAAGTTGTTAAACTTGCTGAAAAAGAAAAAAACATTTATGCCACAGTCGGAATACATCCAGAATATGCAAGCGAAACCAATCCTGAAGATTATAAACTTATAAAAAAACTTGCAACGAATAAAAAGGTTGTAGCTATTGGTGAATGTGGATTGGATTTGCATTATAGGAGTGATAATTTTTTAAAGCAAAAAGAAGTTTTTATTAAACAAATTGAAATTGCGATACAATTTAAAAAGCCTTTGATGGTTCATGTGCGTGATGCAGAAGAACAAGTATTAGAGATATTAAAAGAGTATAGAGGTCGATTGGTTGATGTAATAATACATTGCTATAGTTCTAAGAACGAAAATATAACAAAAGCATTTATTGATTTAGATGTGTTCTTTAGTTTTGCTGGAAATTTTACTTTTAAAAATTATCGACGAGAGGATATAAAGTTAATTCCAATAAACAAACTATTGGTCGAAACAGATAGTCCTTTTCTTTCTCCAGAGCCAATTCGAGGAACCCAGAATGAGCCTAAAAATGTACACATTACGGTTGAAAAAATTGCAAAAGTTTTGGAAATAGAAAATAATAAATTAAAAACAATATTAAAAGAAAATGCAAAGAGAGTGTTTAGACTATGAATTTTGAAACAAAAAAATCTCTTGGACAAAATTTTATAAGAGATAAAAATTTACTCAATGCTTTAGTTGTTGATGCGAATGTGTTAAATACAGATTGTGTTTTAGAGATTGGAGCAGGGCTTGGATCTTTAACTGAAGTTTTGGCAGAAAAGGCAAAACGAGTATTGTCTATAGAAACAGATTTAAGACTTGAAAATATATTAAGAGAGAAATTTGAGAACAAAAAGAATGTAGAATTTATTTTTAAGGACATATTAAAAATAGATTTAAAAGAAATTGATAAGATAATGCAGGAACCATATATTGTTGTTGCAAATATTCCATACTACATTACAAGTCCAATATTGTTTAAATTTTTTGAAGAAAAAAATTTCGCAACAAAATTGGCAGTTATGGTTCAGAAAGAGGTGGCGGAGAGGATAGTCTCCTTGCCTGGCAATAAAGAATATGGAGTGCTTTCAGTAATAAGTCAGTTTGTGGGTGATGTGAAAATATTGCGTAAAGTAGGGAGGGAAAATTTTTTTCCAAAGCCTAAGGTTGATTCGGCGTTTTTAGCCATTGATATAAAAAACAAAAAAGCAGATAAAGAATTTTTTCAATTTGTGAAGGAATGTTTTTCTATGAGGCGAAAGACATTATTGAATAATATAAAATGCGAAAAGAACAAAGAAACTATTTTAAACTGGTTAAATTTAAAAAATAAAGATAATATGATTCGAGCAGAAGAATTATCTGCAGGAGAGTTTTATGATTTATTTTGTTTTTTATCAAAAAGCAACAAAATAGTCAATTTATAGATAAAATCTTATGTTTTAAATAAAATAAAGATATTTATAATTATATTATGAATAATAAGTCAAAATATATAATTTTATCACCACTAGATAAAAAGCAAAAAATAGGTGGTGTTGTTGTAATTGAGAGTAAAAACAAAAATATTTCTTGTTTTGTGAGCCTTTTTGGTTTAGAAATTGGCTGTCCGATTTTGCTTATTGATGATTTGGTTAATGTGAGACAATTTGAAATTTCATCATCTTTTTCAGAAATAGATTTAGATTTTTCTTTAAATTTTTCTACTGATATAGTTGTGGGGCTTTTTGACAAAGATAGACATTTGCTTGCCACTGGCTCTACAATGGGTTTTGAGACGGAGGAATATATTGAAAGACTAAAGATTTCTATTGAAAAAGAAAACCAACTTGATCATTACTTAGGGTTGGCGGAAAATGTTTTTTATCAAAAAGAAATTCCTACTACTTTTTTAAGCAAAGTAGAGCTTCTTTTATTCGAATTATTCTCATATGGATATCCTGATTTTTTATTATCAAAGTTTATTCCAAATTCGAAGTGGGTAAAAATTTTTTTAAAGAATGATGTTATTGGAATAGGTATTGTCGAAAAAAACAATCGAGTTAATGCGGTGGGTTTGGCATTTCCTGTGTTTTCCAAGAGTCAACATAGAGGAGAAATTGATGGCAATTTTACCTTTTTTCCACAGAACGAAAAAAAACCCAATGGTTTTGGTTATTATGTAGTATTGCAAGATTCTGTTGATGGCCATGTATTAAAACTTTAATAAATTTGTTGACATAAAATAAGCAAAGATGGTATATATTGTGCAGGAGAATTTTATGAAAAAAAGTTTATATTTATCCATTTTTTCGCTGATTTTAGTGTTTGCATTTGTGTTTCCATTAATTGGCTGTTCAAAAAAGAAGAATGAAAAATCATCAAATGACCAAAGCGGAATAATTAGCAATGGCGGAATGGTTGTTCAAAAAGGAAACAAACTATACTTTGTTGGTGGTTTGGACGATGTCTCTAGTTCTGGCTCTAAAACAATAAATTCAGCTATTTATGAAGTTGATATTAATGAAAATGGGGATTTTGTTTCGGACCCTCAAGTGTTTGTTTCTTCTATTACTGGGTTTGAATATGGGTCTCTTTTTATATTTGGGAACTATCTTTATTATGCTTCACCATCAAAGTCAAAAAACTCACAAGGTGAAATTCTTTATGGCATAACAGAATTTTACAGGAAAAGATTAGATGGAAAGAAAACGCAAAAATTATATTCAACAGAGTCAAACGATGAAACTGAAATTTCGTATTCGTATTATCCTGTTGGAGAGAAGGATTTGTTTTTATTGGTCTATCAGGCTTCTTTAAAAACTATAGTTTCTATTGATGTTGGGACAAACCCAAAAACAAAAACAATTGCAAAAGATGTTACAGGAGTTGTATTTGCAGAAAATGGAAATTTAGGTGGAGCAAATAAATATGTTTTTTATACTCGTGCAAAAGATAAAGAAGACGATGACCAAACCGGCAATGTTGTAGTTCGTTTATTGCCAGATGGATCAGACTATACTATTTTATCTGAAAATAAAAAGACATATTCTTTGTTGTGTATTAGAAATGATAGAATTTTGTATTCTGAAAATGATATTATTTATTCTAGTGATGGAGAGAACTCTTTTTCAAAAACGGATAAATTAGTTTCAATGTTAGCAACTTCAAGCTATAGTGATATTATATTAAACGATGATTATATAATTGTAAAAAATGACAATGATACAATCATTTATATTTCTTGGCAAAATGGAGAAATGACATCCTTTGTAGTTTGCGAAGCGGATTGTGCTTTTTTATGTGAAAATAATGGTTATTTATTTTTTATAGAAGATGAGTTTGTTTATTCTGTAAAGATAGAAGAACAACAAACAGCACTAAAACTCTGCAATCAAAAAGCTCAGGATTTAGAGGGGTATATAGTTCCAGAAATTGTTGGTGATTATTTTTATTTTATTAATTCTGAAGATTCTAAATTAATATATAGAACAAATGCGTTTGCAACTGAGACTCAAGATGCAAGTAGTTTAATAAAATAAAAAGACGATTTTTCGTCTTTTTATTTTTCAAAAGTATTTAAAGTTGGTTCATAAGAATAAGTATTTAACAATCTTCCAAAATTGTATTTGCTGGTTAATTTTAATGGTAGTGCTTCGGGGTTTTCTATCTCAATTTTAAATATCTTTGCTTGACCATTTTCTAGGCCCAAACTTGGAGCTTTTAGCAAAAATAGATTTGATAGATAGGTGTCAATTATTCCGCTTATATCTTTATGTGTAACTATTAAAACGGTTTTACCAAGATTTTGAATTATCAGATCTTTTAAGAATGTTCTGATTCTCTTTAGATATTTAGCAAAATTTTCTTTTTTTCTTGCGAATAAAGGAAACCCTAGTATTGTAAACATCTCTTCTTTTCTTTTGCCATCTGCGTCGCCTAGGTCAAAAGGGTTGAGCCTTGAGTCGGCTTCCATTTCTGTGTTTGGGCAGATTATTGAGGCAGTTTCTTTTGCTCGGCGAGTTTTTGATATAAAACATTTGTCTACTGGATATATTTCCATAAACGGCCAAAGGTCGCCTTTTATTTTTCGCGCCTGTAAAATGCCCTCCGGAGTTAATGGATAGTCATATTTAATACCTTGGTATTGATCTCTTTGGTTCATTATTGTTTGGCAATGGCGTACTACAATTATTCTGACACTCTTTTTCTTTTCCATAAAACATATTATATACGAATTTTTAAAAATGTCAATGTGTTGACATTGTAAATATTAAAATGATAATATCATTTTATGAAGATGCGATTGGATAGTTATTTAGTAAAAAAAGGCTTTTACATTTCCAGAGAGAGGGCGAGTGAAGCAATAAAAAATGGAATAGTTTTTGTCGATGGCAATAAAAAAATTAAGCCCGCCTTTCTTGTTGATGAAAACAATAAAATAAGTTGCGTTCCATTAGTATATGTTTCGCGAGCCGAACAAAAGTTGGAACACGCAATAAACATTTTTAAAGTTGTAGTTAAAGATAAAATTGCTCTAGATGTGGGAGCGTCGACTGGGGGCTTTACGAATTGTTTATTAAAAAATGGCGCGAAACTTGTTTTCGCCGTAGATGTGGGAAGGGGCCAATTGGAAGAAACTCTAAAAAACAATAGAAAAGTTGTTAATCTTGAAAAAACAAATTTTTTAAATATAGCAGACGAGTTTGTGGATAAAGTTGATTTGGTAGTTATAGATGTTAGTTTTGTTTCAATATTAAAATTTTTAGATAAACTTAAAAACTATAATTGCGACATAGTAATTTTAATAAAACCTCAATTTGAATGTGGAAAAACGTATGCGAAGAAGCATAAGGGTATTATAAAAGATAATGATGTTTATTATAAGATATTGAGTACTATAATAGAAAAATTTGAGAATACTGGGCTAATCTGTGGGGGATTAGTAAATTCACCAATACTTGGCGGAGAGGGGAATAGAGAATTTTTAGCAATATTTAAAAGGGGTTTAAATAAAATTTCTTTTGACATAAAAAAAATAGTTGAAAAAATTTAACCATTAGAGTAAAATAGTTTTATTTAATTAGAGGGAAAAATGGTAAACAAAGGAATTAGAAATATAGCAATAATCGCACACGTAGATCACGGAAAAACATCGTTGGTTAACGAGTTGTTAAAGCAAGGTGGCGTTTTTGGTGCACACCAAGAGGTTCAGGACAGAGTTATGGACAGCAATGCGTTAGAGAAAGAACGAGGAATAACAATATTGTCAAAAAATGCCGCTTGCAATTATAAAGGCGTAAAAATAAATGTAATAGATACTCCAGGGCACGCGGACTTTGGCGGAGAAGTCGAACGAGTTTTAAAAATGGTAAATGGTGTTTTGTTGGTTGTCGATGCGTTTGAAGGTCCAATGCCACAAACCAGATTTGTTCTCTCGAAAGCTTTAGAGTTAAATCACAAAGTAATTATAGTTGTAAATAAAATTGATAGACAAGACGCCCGTGCGAAAGAAGTTGTAGATGAAGTTTTGGAACTTTTAATTGATTTGGGCGCTGATGATGAGCAGTTAGATAGTCCAGTAGTTTATTGTAGTGCTAGAAAGGGAACTAGTTCATTGTCTTTAGACGATGAAGGAAAAGATATGATTCCTTTGTTTGAAACAATTTTAAATTATATTCCTGCGCCATCTGGAGACGAAAATGGGGCGTTTCAAATGTTGGTGTCTGCAACAGAAATGAACGAGTATGTAGGCAAACTCGCAATAGGTCGAATAGAGCGAGGCGTTTGTAAAAAAAATCAAGTGGTTCAAATTTGTAACTACTATAATTCTAATCAGAAAACTGCAAAAATTGGAGATATATATCAGTTTAGCGGGCTTTCTAAAAGTTCTGTTGAAAGCGCAAGGGTGGGAGATATTATATGTATATCAGGTTGTGCAGATGTGTCAATAGGCGATACGATATGTGATTCTATGATGATTGAGCCACTTCCATTTGTAAAAATATCTGAACCATCTGTCGAAATGACTTTTTCGGTAAATGATAGTCCATTGGCCGGAAGAGAAGGAAAATTTGTGACAAGTAGGCATCTTCGCGATCGCTTATTAAAAGAAGCTATTAGAGATCTATCTTTAAGGGTAAGCCCTACAGAATCTACCGAAGCATTTTTGGTGGCGGGAAGAGGTGAGATGCATTTGTCTATTTTAATTGAAAACATGCGAAGAGATGGATTTGAATTTCAGGTCTCTATGCCAAGAGTGTTAATAAAGGAGATTGACGGAAAAAAATGTGAGCCTGTTGATAGACTTGTTGTTGATGTGCCAGAAGATTGTGTAGGAACGATAATGAGCAAAATTGGTTCACGGAAGGGAGATCTCGTATCAATGAGCCCTCAAGGTAGCCGAACAAAATTAGAGTTTTTAGTTCCTTCAAGAGGTCTGTTCGGCTTTAAGTCAGAGTTTTTAACAGATACCAAGGGCGAAGGGATTATGTCTTCGGTTTTTGAAGAGTATCAGCCATATAAAGGGGAAATTATTCGAAGGAATGAAGGGTCCTTGGTTGCATTCGAAACTGGAGAAAGTGTTACATATGGATTATTTAACAGTCAAGTTCATGGTGCATTATTTATAGGACCAGGAGTAAAGGTGTATGCTGGTGAGGTTGTTGGTGCAAATCCTAGGAACGAAGATTTAGTCGTTAATGTATGTAAGAAAAAACAATTATCTAATATGAGAACGAGTGCTAGTGACGATGCATTAAGATTAATACCGCCTCGAAAAATGAGTTTGGAGCAATGTTTAGAGTTTTTGGCGGACGACGAATTGTTGGAAGTTACACCTCTTAATTTACGAATTAGAAAAAAGATTCTTGATCACACAATGAGACAAAGAGCGGGATATAAAGCCAAAATTGGTTAGAATGTTTTAATGCCTTGACAGTAAAATTAATATATATTATTATATTTTAATAACAGGGAGATTGGTATGCGAAATATTGTAATTGGATTATCATGGCCATATGCTAATAATTTTTTACATTTGGGACACGTCGCAAGTTCGCTTCCAGCAGATATTCTTGCTAGATATCATAGAATGGTAGGCGATAAAGTCTTATTTGTTGGTGGAACTGATAGTCATGGGAATAAACCATATGACAAGGCAAAACAAAAAGGAGTTTTACCAATAGATATAGTTAATGAATATCACCAAAATTTTTGCAAGGTATTTAATCTTGCCAATATGTCGTTTGATTTATATGCAAAAACGGCAGATGAAGAACATAAAAAACTAGTTGCCCCGTTATTTTTAAAGATGTATGAAAATGGGTTTATTTTTGAAAAAATAGAAAAGAGGCCTTTTTGTCCAAAATGTAAAGAGTTTGTACAAGACAATCAAATTGAAATTACTTGTCCAAGGTGTGGAAATACAGCAAAGGCGGATTGTTGTGACAATTGTGGGTATGTTCCAACAGAAAATGATATGAAACATGCACGATGTCGCACATGTGGCGGTGAATGTGTTTTAAAAGATAATAAAGTTTTAGTTTTTAAATTATCTGCATTTCAAAAAGAGTTACAAGAATATCTAACTAGATATGGCAAAAATTGGAGAGCAAATGCAGTTGGTGAAACAGAAAAGTATTTAAAGGATTTGCAAGACAGAGATTTTTCTAGGGAACTTAAGTGGGGTGTTGAAGTTCCAATTCCAGGATATACAGATAAAAAAGTTTATGTTTGGTATGAAGCACTTATGGGATATGTCACTGATGTTATACGTCTTTGCTCAACAAATGGCTTGAATTTTGATGATTTTTGGAAAAATAGAAATGGTGATAATGGAGATAGAGTGTATATGGTTCATGCAAAGGACAACATTCCATTTCACTCCGTTATATTGCCTGGTATGTTGCTGGCATTAAAAGATGACTATAAACTCCCAACACATATTGTCTCATGTGAATACTTAACAAATAAAGGGTCAAAAATTTCTAAAACGCAGGGTGGATTTGAGGCTTTGCCATGGTTTGAAAATTATAATTCGGATAGTTTAAGATATTTTTTTGTTGCAAATGGGCCAGAAACAAAAGATGCAGATTGGTCTTTTGAATTATACAAAACAGTTCACAATACTGAGGTCGTAAATAAGTTGGGAAATTTAATTAATAGAACTTTAAAATTTAAAGGGCTCAATTTATTGCCGGACGGGGAAATGGATAAAACATTATATGAATATTGTTTAAATTCATATAAGGAAGTTTCAGAAGCTATAGAAAACATTGAATTTAAAAAAGCTATTAATTTAGTAATGGATTTGGTTTCATTTGCAAATAAATATTATGACGAACAAAAACCGTGGGTGCAGGCAAAAGAAGAGAATCTAGAATCCTTTTCAAACACAATATATAGTTGTGCAAGTGTTATTGCTAATTTATCTAATCTTCTTTATCCTTTTATGCCAGCGACGGCTGAAAAACTAAAAAAATTTTTAAAACTTGATAGTGTTTTTTCTTGGGAATATATTACGCCCAAATCTGGAATAGAATTAGAAGTTTTTACTCTATTTGATAGGATTGCTTAATTATGATAATAGACGATTTAATTTTAAATAAGATAGAAATAAATAGTAAAATAGAAAAGCTTGGGGGTTTTTCGCAAGATTGTCAGATTTTATATTTGGTAAACAAAGGTTGTACTTGTCCAAAATTATTAATGAATCAAATGGGAATATTAAAAACTAATTTGTCTATGATTTGTAGAAAATTAATAAATAAAGGTTTGATTGAAAAATTAAATGTTGGAGAAAATAAAAAACAAATAAAATATAATGTTACACAAGTAGGTAAAAATTTTTTAAAAGAGAAACTTAATAAAATGGTAAAAAAATATGAAAATTTATAATACATTAACACATAAAAAACAAGAATTTATTCCAATTGATCCTCCAAATGTAAAAATGTACGCATGTGGAATTACTGTATCGGGGGAAGCTCATTTAGGGCATTTTTTACAGGCTTTAATTTTTGATATTATTCGCAAGTATCTAGAGAAGAAAGGGTTTAGTGTTACTTACGCCAGAAACTATACAGATATAGATGATAAAATAATATTAAAAGCGAATGAGCTTGGAATAGAGGCAAAAGAGTATGCAGAGACAATGATGAAAAAGATTGATCAATGCATGGATAGATTACAGGTTGATCCACCAAATATATGGTTAAAGGCAACATGTAGTACAAGTAATATAATTGAATTTATTAATAAACTGATAGTGAATGGAAATGCATATACAACCGAATTAGGCGATGTTTATTTTTCGGTTGACAGTTTTAAAGAATATGGAAAATTATCAAATAGGAACATGGAAGATGCGATACATAGCGTACGAATCGAAAGTGACCCAAACAAAAGAAATCCATTAGATTTTGCGCTTTGGAAAGCAGCAAAACCTGGTGAGCCAAGTTGGGCGTCTCCGTGGGGAAATGGTCGACCAGGTTGGCATATAGAATGTTCAGCAATGAATATGAGTGCATTTGGGGAACAGATTGATATACATGGTGGGGGTCGTGATCTGATTTTTCCGCATCATGAAAATGAAATTGCTCAAACAGAGGCTTTGACAGGAAAACAATTCGCCAAATTTTGGATTCATAATGGACTTATAAAAGTAAATGGTCAAAAGATGAGTAAAAGTTTAGGTAATGGTATAACTCTGGTAGATCTTTTGGAAAGGTATCACCCAGAAATATTAAAATTTGCTTTGCTTCAAACAAGTTATAGAAACGACATAAATATAACTAAAGAACTCTTTGATGAGGCTGAAAAGCATATGGTAAAATTTCATAAAATTTGTCAAGAAGTTGAGCACCGGTTTGGAAAAACAGATGGATTATATCCATCAATAGATCAAGACTTTAATGAGGCAATGGATGACGATTTTAATACAGCTAGGGCAATTTCATTGTTGTATAGTTTGTTTAAAGAGATTCAACAAAAATTTGATAATAATGATATTCAAGCTGCATATATGGTAAACCAAATAAAGAAGACATATTCTTTATTGGGTCTTTTTAAGAATTCATCGCAAGAAGTAATTTTAATATCCGAAAAAGAGGAAAAAATTCCAGATGAAATAAAAACTTTATTAGAATTAAGATGGAAATACAAACTAGAAAAAAACTGGGATAAAGCCGATGACTTAAGAAAGGAACTTGAAATTAAGGGATACAAAGTTTTTGACAAAAAAGATGGATATGAAGTAAAAAGAATTAATTAGATTTTTGAAATGTATAATTTATTTTATTGCCTGATAAGTAAAGAAATTTTCCAGATTTGTAACCTGATAATATAGAGCCGTTTGAAAAGGTAAAAGTGATTTTATTTTCGGGTTTGTTTTCGATCGAAAAAGTGTCTGCAATAACATCGACGAATTCTTCGCCAAGTTCAGAGTAAACAAATATAGCTTGTCCTTCTGATTCGTTTAACAGTTTCAAACAAAAAAAATAATTATCAGCAATATCTCCTTCAGGTTTGTAGTTGTTGTGGATCATATCTTTTATATCTTTTTGAGTTAGAGTAATAATTTCGTTTTGGTTTTGATAAGACAAAGAATAAAATCTATAAGTGATTGCTTTTTTTTTGCAAGCCGAAAAGGTTGTGGAGCAAACTAAAAAAAGCAAAACTAAAACAAATTTTTTCATATATTAATGTTTTACAAAATTTTAAAAAACATACAATATTGTTGAAAAATCATTATATTTGATATATAATGTTAAAGTTTATAGGAGTTTTCTATGTTAGATAAAAATCAAAAGATTGCAGAATTATTGTATCCGGATATAAAAATGACAGTCGCGGATTTGTTAAATATGTATCCGAATCGAATACTTAAAGATGGCGCGCATGTTACAAGAATTGCGCCTAGTCCAACTGGCGAGTTGCATATGGGACAGTTATATCAGGCATATATAAATAAACAATTAGCAGAGCAATCTGGTGGAGTTTTTTATTTAAGATTGGAAGATACTGACAAAAAGAGAGAGGTTGAGGGCGCTGGAGACAAAATTTATCCATTACTAAAATATTTTGAATTGGCCCCCGACGAAGGTTATGTTTCAAAATCAAAAGAAATAGGATTGTATGGGCCATACATACAAAGTTTTAGAAAAGAATACTATCAGATATTTGCAAAGGATTTAGTCTCAAGGGGTTTGGCTTATCCTTGTTTTTGTGAAGAAGGGCAAGAGGCGGCTGCAAAAGAAGAACAAATGAGATTAGGCCTGCCAACAGGGTATTATGGGCAGTGGGCAAAATGTAGAGACTTAACCTATGAACAAGTGAAAGAAAGATTAGATATGGGTCTTCCTT
This sequence comes from uncultured Clostridia bacterium, assembly GCA_944332395.1. Lineage (GTDB taxonomy): Bacteria > Bacillota > Clostridia > Christensenellales > UBA1242 > CALVJV01. The sequence goes on from CALVJV010000010.1 coordinate 26,597, forward strand.
TTACAATTAGGATTCGGGCTGATGGCGATGGCCAAAGAAGAATAGTTGTTAGAGATCTTGTAAGAGGCAAAATTTCTTTTCCTAGAAATTTTGTAGATAGTGTATTAATAAAAAGTGATGGTTTGGCAGTTTATCATATGGCACACTTGGTTGATGACACATTAATGCATACAACAACTGTAATCAGAGGCGAAGATTGGTTGTCAAGTATGCCATTACATCTGCAACTATTTGAATATATGGGATTATCCGCGCCTGAATATTTACATACTGCGCAAATTATGACAAAAGACACAGAGACTGGAAATACAAGAAAAATAAGCAAACGATATGATCCTTGGGCAAGAATAGAATGGTTTAAAGAGCAAGGCTATCCAGCTATTGGACTTAAAGAATACATACTAAATTTAATAAATTCGACATTTGAACCATGGAGAAGAGCAAATCCAAGAAAGCCTATATCGGAGTTTAAATTATCATTTCAAAACATGCAAAAAAGTGGTGCAATTTTTGATTTAGTAAAGCTAGAAAATGTCTGCAAGAATGCAATATCACTTATGAGTGGAGAAGATATATACAACGAGGCATTAAGTTGGGCAAAAGAATATGATAAAGATTTTTCAATTATGTTAGAAACCCATAAATCATATATGTTGAAAGTTTTTTCAATGGACAAGTCTGAAACTCGTCCAAGGAAAGATATTAAATGTTGGTCTGAAATTAAAAATTTTTATTCGTATATGTTTAACTCAATTTTTAGAAGCAGAGAAAGAATGCTTGATTTTGACACAAACATAGATCTAAAAGAAGTTGTTTTAGTTTTAGAGGAATATCTTAGAAATTATGTTCATGAATCCGATAATCAAAAATGGTTTGAATACATTAAACAAGTATCCCAAAAGTGCGGGTACTCTATAGACATTAAGGAATATAAATTAAACCCAAGTCAATTTAAAGGTAGTGTAACAGATGTTGCAACAATAATAAGGGTTGCTATAACTGGACAACGAAAAACGCCCAATTTGTGTGAAATAGAACAAATCTTGGGAGAGGAAGAAACAAGAAAGAGAATTAAAGAAGCAATTAATGCTATAAAAATGTTTTTGTAGTAATCTAATAAAAAACAAAATACACAAAAATCATTGACAAAGCAAAATGAATTTGATAATATATGAGAGTTGCGTGGGGGTATGGCTCAGTTGGCTAGAGCATCCGCTTTGCAAGCGGAGGGTCATCGGTTCGAATCCGATTACCTCCACCAACGAATGAAGGACTGTAGCTCAGCCGGTTAGAGCACCACCCTGATAAGGTGGGGGTCGGTGGTTCGAGTCCACTCAGTCCTACCAGTCTAAAACCCCGATTTTATCGGGGTTTTTGCATGGTCGAAGCAAAATGAAATTTTTATGTCTGTGCCTATTTTTTTAAATTTTTCTAAAAATAGGCACAGGATTTTAGGACTATTTTTCACATAAACTCATTTTTTTCAAAAAATGCAAAATACTAACATTGACTAACATAAACTAGTATAAAACTGGCACATAGGCACAGGAAATAGGCACAGGATTTTAAATCTAAAGACGCTATTATGTATAGGAAAATGTATTTAAACTGAAAATTTATTTGTAAAATTTGCATAGCTTATGTTATACCATCTATGTAAGTTTCATGCTTTTTAAGAATAAACACTATAAAAAATGTATGTTAAAAGGGGTAAATAAACAATGAAACAAAAAACTAAAATAATAGTTGGTGTAAGTATTGCTGTTGTGTTAGTGATTACTATAGTTTTAATAGTTATATTATCTATGAAACCAGCATCATCAACAACTAAAGTGACATTTACAAGCGAAAATGCAGAAGCGATGATTACTCAGGGGCAATTAAATGGTCAAAATGTAGAAGGAAAGATGGACTCTTTAACTTTTAGTTCCGACAGCACCAAAAACACAGCAACAACTGATAAATTAAACACTTGGGATGGGCTAGAACTTGCCTTCGACGAAGAAAAAAATGACGTAACTATATCATTTAATATTTTTAACCAGAATGTAGATAAAGAGTTGAATGTTAGGTTGAGTTTTGCTGATGCAAAAGAGAGTGACAACTATACTGTTACGGTTACAGCAGTAAAGGACAGCGAATCAAGTTCTAGCGGTATAGAATCAGGTTCTACAATCACACTTGCAGAAAACTCTGCTCCTAACGGCAAACTAGTTACTATTACTATTATATTTAGCGTAGTAGACGACACCAAAGACGCCACAATAAAAGGTTTTGAACTAGCTATAGCCTTGCAGTCAGAAGCAAGTGAAAGCACTGGTGATGAAAACACTGGAGATATTGATCCAAATCCTAATGATCCGCACTACCAAGTTGTAGATAACAATTCAAACAATATAGTAGATGCAGGCGACGAAATTTTATATGGTCACTATCCAAGCACTATAAAGGCAAGTAGTGTAACTATTTCGGGCGAAGCTGATGCAAACGGCTACTACACAGGTTCTGATGGTGAAAAGTACGCACTTGTGGAAGTTGCTGACACTAATAGAGCATATCAATATAATATAGAATATTCTAACGGCGCTAGGGTTAACGCTGGAACGGCTTATTTTAAAGTTGAACCTATTGTTTGGATTGTTTTAGATGTTGACGATCAAGGTAATGCTGTTCTTTGGACAGAAAAAGCTATTGCATATCAAGGTATTGATAACACCGCTTATATTGGAAATTCCTTTCAAGAATGGTTAACTGGAGAGTTTTTATCCGTGGCATTTGATGCTCACGAGCGCGCTATTTTAAACCCAATTACTGTTGGAGACGGGCAAGATTTAATTTCTGTTATGAGCCTTGAAGATATGACAAATACTGAATATGGCTTTAATAGTAGTATGTTTCAAGCTGATTTAGCACGCCGTAAATATGTAACCGATTATGCTATGGCACAAGGTGCAGGCATCTCTGTTGATCAAACTTCAAGCGCAACAGATTATTACCTTTGCACAAATTATATGATATCTAACAAAGACTCTCAACTTCCTTATACTGTTACCACCAGTGGCAGAATAACAGATGTAAGTTATACGGTTAATGCTGTAGTGGTACCAACCGTAAATATAAAGTTAGATAGCACAACTGTTTCTAGTGTAGCCGAGTAATCCACTTAAAAATATAAAAAAGAAGAACAAGACTCATAGTGTCTTTGAAACTAGCAGAAAAAGATAGTGATATATAACCCGTAGGGTTAAAACGGACTAATAATTAAAAAGAGAGAGATGCAAGAATTTGTTGCCTAAATTGCATAGGGGCAAGTTCTTGTATTTTTTCTTGCAATCTTTCATTATTATAATACATTATGAAGTTTTTTACAACTTCTTCTATTTCTTCTTTTTGTAAATTTTGTTTTAGATATATACATTCTGACTTTAATATTGAGAAAAATGATTCAATTGGAACATTATCTACACAACTGCCTTTACTTGATATGCTTTGTTGTATATTGTTTTCTTTTAATAGTTTTACATATTGCCAATTTGTAAAATGCCAACCTTGGTCTGAATGAAGTTATAGACAAAAGAAAACACTCTTTTCACTCGTGTTATTCTTGCGTGCCTAAAAAAATGACCGAAAGTTAAAATTCTTAACTTTCGATCAAATTCTTTCTAAGACTACCTAAGATTGATACATTTGCAACATTAAATGTTATTCCAAACTTATTGACTTGTTTTCAAGTCTTTTTGCCAAATCATCAAAATCTTTTATTCTAATTACTCCGTTTGGAACTGAAAGCTCTTTATTGTACTTTGTTGTTGGAAGAAAGACTTGTTTATTTCCGCCAACACTTGCAAAATAATTTGCCACTTTGCCCACAATAGCCAAATCGTCATCAATGAAGAAATCCGCGTTTACTTCTTCACAAATTTTTTCCTTATCAAATCTGCCAATATATATTTTATCATAAGGAATTTTATTGTCTGCAAGCCATTTTAAAGTCACTTCTTTTGGTTGTGTGTGCCAATCGGTTGCACGAGCGGTTGCAATCACAATTTTGTGTCCAGCATTATGAATGGACTGCAAAAATTTGACGGCGTTTTTCTTACAAGGAAATTCTGCCATCATTTGGTCGCCAAATTCTTTATACCATTTCAATGCTATTTCTCTGCC
>CALVJV010000011.1 GCA_944332395.1 uncultured Clostridia bacterium
ATTTGTCAAATAAATACGACAAGGAGTTTGAGAAAAATTCTAACATTTATTTAAAAATTTTTATCTAACTGTCCCAAAATTCCGAAACTGGTTGTCAAATATTCCGGAACTGGTTGTTCTTTTACAATTACTATGAAAAAGATTTTTTTATTATTTGCGTCAATTATGTTATTTATAATTTCAATAAATACAGCAGATGCACAAGTATTTAAGGGACGTTCATTATGTGAAATATCAACACAAAACCCGCAAGATACTATAGAATTAAAATCATTAAAAAAACTAGACTTAGGCAATGGAACTATTATAGAAAAAAATTCAATTATAAAAGGTAAAATGACTGACGTCGTTTCTCCTGAAAAATTCCATAAAAATGCAAGTTTTACCTTTATCCCAACAGAATATACAGATAGTAAAGGAATAAAACATTTAATTTCTAACGAAATTAAAGCAACCTACAGACAAAAGTTAAAACCTGATTTTGAACATTCTGAAATTGGAGTTGGAATGACTACAGACGGTAGTGATCCATCTAATTCAATGTTTATTTTTTCTCCTTCTTACATTTCTAATACAAAGAGAATTGTTAAAGGCGAAGGCAAAGAAGTATGGGATGAATACCAAAATAGAACTACTCCTTGGGGAAAAGGCGAACATATTAATATTAAACAAAATGAAATTATTTACTTTAATTTCCCTGATGTTAAATAATTGTTTTTTAACTATCAGATTGATTTGTATAGATACTTATTTAAGCTAGTATCGAACTTTCAGCTTATCGTAGATTTTTTCTCGGACAAATTATAGCGAAAATTACATTTTATGTACCAAAGGACTGAACAAAAAAAAATGATTATAACAGTTTAATCAAAAATTTAGTAAGAAAACTATTTTATTTATTCTTATAATACATAGCAGCATTATAATAGGCTTTTGCTTGTTGACAAAGTGCTTCTGATTTTTTCATATAATCATTTTCAGTAAAATCACCACATGCAGGACAAAAAGTACAATATTGGCAATAATCATGTTCAAAACAGCCTTTTAAATTTTTTCTAATAAATTTTTTTTGAAATTCTGGAACAATTGTTTTTCTTAGTTCTTTAATTGTTGTAGTTTTATAATTTCCAAAAATACAAGGAAACCCAGTGCAAGGTTCAATATCCAGATTGGGAGAAATAGATAACTTTGCACTTCCTGCAGAACATATTCTATGACTATTTTTTTCAAATTTCATACTTCCATCAAAAAGATCAAAATACTTAATATAGAGGTTTTGTAAATCTGCCTCGCTTATTTTGGCACAAATATTGTTATTCTTAGAATTCACAATAAATCCTATTGAAAAACGCGATTTTATACCATATTTATCAGCAAACTTTAGTATTTCATCATAATGATAAGAATTTCCTATTGCAGTAGGAACAAAATTAATCCAAACATTTATATTTTTTTCTCTCAATCTTTTCAAAACACTTATAGTCTTAAAATGAGATCCCTTAACACCAGTAATACTGTCGTGAACTTTTTGGTCCATACTGTATAAACTAGCATATATAGTTTGTGGATATAAGTTAACTATCTCATTAAATAAATCATTATCATCATATAATGATTGTAAATTTGAAAGAATTTCAACACCAATAAATTTACTTTTAATGTATTTTGCTATTTTCAAAAAATCCCTATTAAGTGTACACTCACCTCCTGACAGGCTAACATATAACAATCCTTCTTCATATGCTTCATCAATAATTTTCTTTGCTGCTTCAAATGTTATATAATAATTATTTATATCCTTTGGATTAAAGCAATGTTTACATTTTAAATTACAATTGTATGTTAACTCTAATAGTATTGTTTCTAAATAATTATTTTTAGCTAATAGCATGTCAAGAGCACTTCTATAATGGCTAAATGACTCACTTTTTACACTTACACCTTTTGTCAGATACTTAAAAGATTTAATTGGTATCTTGCAACTTATACCTGAAGCCTCAATTATTCTTTTACTTATCAGTTCATTCAAAAAATCTTGTAATATGTCATAAATCCCATTTTGTTGTGCATATTCTATTATTTTTTTTGGGCTGAGTGTAGTATAAATTATTTTCCATAATTCAGAAGTCTCACCTTTTAAAATATAATGAATACTAAATCTACTATCAACAATAATACTTATTGAAGAATTATTGCTACTTATCAAGTACGATTGTGTAGAAATCCAAGGATTTATGTAAAATTGAAACATTAAAGCACACTCACTTAATAGCAGCATACACAAGCTTTCCAACCGCCAGGACGAGAGCCTGAACCATCACAAGCTTTATTAGCAGCAATACTAATAATAGAATCATCAATATTTAAATCAAATAATTCATTGAGTTCTGCATCATCAATTTGCATTTCTACTATCTCATCAAAATTTTCGTTATCTTTCATTTTAATCTCCTTTCAAATTTAACATCATTCCCATTTTAATATCAGATCTATCATTAAAAAAGAAACCGGAATAAGGGGTGAAGGTCATTTCTTCAAAATATAATTTATCCTGAAATAAAAACCAATCAACTGCAACAAATTTAAAATCTTTTGCTAAAATTTTACTTAAGTCTACAGCTTTTTTTATAATCTCATCTGCTTCTTTGTTTACATGTCGACCATCGTTGCCAAAACTCAAATCAGTAGGTTTATAATTTTCATCAAATGCACTAAGAATTCTATTATTTGAAGTAATATCACCTTCAAAATAATAAATTATTTTGGGTTGTGAATTAAAACAAAAAACTCGCATACCTTTATCTTTAAACGGATTATTAAGATTTTCTCTCAGTAAAGGTTCTATAATTATTTTATGATCAACAATGTATTTATATTGAACTTCAAAATCACTATAACCAAAAAATGATTCAGACAACCATCTATTTATTTTATTTTTTACAAAATCATAGAGTTTTTTAGTAGCAAGAAATTCATTTTTATTTTTAACTACCGCGTGCCATTTACAACCATGATTACACTTAATTATAAAGCTATTTGGCAAACTATCCCAATTAATTTCATCAAAATTATTACATACTTGAAGTGCAGGTTTCAGATACTGTTCACCTATTTTTTCTTTTATCCAATCACGGACTAATACCTTATCTGTTAACTGAGCTTTTAAAGGTGTAGCATCATATATTTTTAACCATTGTATTTTCTCACTTAATGTTTTAGGATGTTTTAAATTAAGTTTTTTTCTCATTATATTAAAATATACAATAGAAAGATATTTTGGATAATCCTTCTCTTTCAGCGACATAAGAAAATCATAGTTAAAATAGGCCTTGCCATTACAAGCCAAATTGACTTGATTTGCAGATAAATAATTACCAGAACCACTACCGACACGGAAAGGAATTATTAAACTAAAAAACTCATATAATTTTTCAAATACTTTCATAAAAGATAAACAATCATTTATTATTAATAATTTTATTATTTTTATTTAATATATAATATTAATTATTACATAATTTTTTTTTATTTTCAATATTGAACATACGAAAAATCAACAAAGAAGGTTAGAATTACGTCATAATCTGCAAATTTATTATTAACAAATTTAAATAAAATTTACTTTTTATTCTAAATATTTATACGGTTATTCTTTAATTTTGCACTAAAAAACCAAGTCTTGAAAAATTTTCACAAGCAAAAGACCATTAAACTTTGCATTGTATCTATTTAAACCCACATATCTTATGTTGAAATTCAAATACAATTTTCATTGCTACCAATTCGTATTCTACACTTACTCTTATTTTCAAACAGTTTTTATGGTTTTCTATTTCAATATATTTAGTTCAGAAACAAAATTTGATCTAGTATGGCACGTTATAATTGAGTCATCCTCGTTTCCCTATGGAAACAAGCTCACTCAAAAACAAAGTTTTTGGTTCGTTTTGTAAAAAAAACTTCCTCATCCGTGTGGCCTGGAACCTGGGCATGGGCTGGATCCCCGGCGTGTGGTACGGGGTCCAGGCCATCCGCGCCGAGACCCGGCAGCGAACTTCCCGGCCCCGGCCTGTCT
>CALVJV010000012.1 GCA_944332395.1 uncultured Clostridia bacterium
AATCATTTCATTCATCATAGCAAAGTTCAAAACAACACATGGAAAACAAAAATACTTAATAAAATTTTTTAGAATATCAAATTTAAAAAATGGATATAAAATCAAAATTATTGTTGACATATAAGAAAACCATGTCAATAATAATATAATTACAATAACACTATTGGACAAAAATAAACCACTTTCTGTAATGCTTATTAATATCTTATCCTGGATTGTTAAATATCTTAAAACAAAGACACCTGCCAAAAAGTTGCTTAAATATTTAATATTAAATATGCAACTTTTCTTCCTTTTTATAAAAACATAAGAAATTACCCATGTTAAAAAAAATACCGCAACAAATTCTCTAATCATTATATTCTCACAACTGAATAGAGTATAACACAAAAACATTCCTAAAAAAAGATTTTTAAATATAAAAAAATAAAAAATTAAATTAACCAGTTTAATGGATTTGTATATAAATAGAAAGGCTAATCAAATTACGCCCTATAGCTATAGTTCGTATTCACCAGGTCCTGTTCCAACTGCATCAATAATATAAAAGCATAGTTTTATTGTTTTTTCATTATAAATTGAACCATAATTGGGTTTAAACGCAATATACAAAAATATAGATTGCTGTGTATTATCAAAATAATAATCTTCTGGAAGTTCTTGTCCAAGTTCATCTAGCCATACCCATCTACCTTCATTGTCATCAACACTCGGGAACTCGACAACATTTCTTAATTCGGTTCCAGAATAAACATATGGATAAATATCGTCGACAAAATCACTATTTTGCTCTATTCTATCAATTTGAATATATCCAAGAAACTCTTTCCCAGAAAAAATTTCATTGCCAAGAGTTTTTATGCTAAATACAAAATATCCTTTTTCTCCCAATTGTGTAATTTTTAATATTTTTTTATTTGTAATATCTGTATCCTCAATATATCCACAACTATCTCCTATAATTTCTTCATTAATAATTTCATTCTCTAAAACACAAATTTCCCAATTCATATCGGTGAAATTAAAATTTTTATTATAATCTAAAAATTCTAATTCTATATTTATAGTTTTCTCTTGAGATAATGGCGAATTGGCAACAATTACAATCTCTGGTAAATTGCATTTTTTTATTTCCCAGAAAAAGTATATTTCATCGCCAACAACCTCGCCAATATAACACCACTTATCATTTGTTAATTGCTCGCCCTCTATATCAACCCATTGATAATTTATGTTGTCTAACAACTGATAACAAATATTGTATTTCCCTGGCATCAACTGCATTAAATTATCGCCCAATTTCTGATAATATTTTGAAGAAATAGAATCTTCAGTTATATTAAGTTCAATAGAATTACCATCATATTCTACGCCATATTGCCAATCAACCCCATCTTGTAAAAATGGTGCACGGATATATCCTTTTTGAATGTTTACTTCTATTTCCACAATCTCACTATTGTTATAGTTTTTATTGTTTGACACCCATTGTGCTTTAAAACAATTTTTATCATTAGAACTATTGATTTTTGTTTTCTCTTCAATAAAGCACCATTCCCCATAATTGTTTTCCAAAACTTCTCCAGCTAATGTAGTTATGGTTCCGCAATCATAAAACTTTAAATCTTTTAATTCTATGTCGCCTAATTTATAATTTGATAAATCGTTGTATGAAAAACCTGCAATTGGATTATCTTTAACAAACACAGATGCTGGGTTTACTATAATTTTGCTAAAATTAGAAAAAGAGGAAAAATAGTTTTCTGTTTCAGCAAATTCAACAAACAAATAATATGTTCCCACATCTAACTTACAACAGTCATCAAAAATCAATGAATTTTGCACTATGCTCTTATTAGGCCGTTTTTCTTCCAATTCTAAGAAAACATCTTCTGTTATATAATAAATTTTAGACGAATAAAGATTTGCATCTACTACACAATCGTTCATCTCTACAACAACATCAACAAACTTTTCTGTTCCAAATTCATACGTATTATTACAACTTTCATTACCAGAAATTAATTCTATATTTATATCTTCCTTCAATTCCGACTTATAAATAATTATCTCCATTTGTATGCTCTCGTTTTGATAGCTAATAAAAATAGTATACTTACCACAATTTGGAAATTTTGGAAATGTTTGCAACAACCCACCATCTGGATCAAAAATTTTTATATCATAATCACGAATCTCTTTAATTTCTTTATCCGAATACAATCCATACAATCTGATATTTCCCAAAACATCGACATCTTCTCCGTATTCAAAAGAAAAAGAGGCAAAATCATTGATTGGCGGGCTATCGAAAAAAGAAGCAGCAATTCCCTTTAGCCCACTTTCATTTTTGCAGGAAGAAAACAAAACTATACAAGGCAAAAACAACCCCAATAATAAACAAAATTTAATTATATTTTTCATAAGCAAAACCAATAAATATTTTAAAAAATTTTGTCAAAATTTGTCAAATTATTTACAAAAAAATCTTAACTCCTTTAATGTCAATTTACCTATATATTACATTTTCAATAGCCTCCATTTTAAAACTTGAAGAACTCAAAAAATCATTGATTGAAACATCCAATCCATCACAAATTTTGTACATAAGTGCAAGCGTAGGACTTTTTGTATGCTTTGTATATAAATTTTTTAATGTCGAAAGAGGCAGCCCAGTTTTTTTTGCCAAACCATATAGAGACATGCCTCTTTGGTATAGAAATTCATCTATTCTTTTTGCAACAATTTCCCCTATTGTTCTCATACCCCCCTCCTTTGTGCTCATTTTAACATGTATGTCTCAAAAATTAGATAACAATTGAGCCCTAATTGAGGATCAAAATAGTCAACCAAATTTGATGTAATTCGGTTAAAAACTAAAATATATAATTTATTTTTAAAATAATAAAAGTCAACTACTTGTTGACTTTTATTTTACATTCCAACTTCCTTGATTCTTTTTATAAACTTCTCATAATCGGGAGTTGCAGACAAACTTGTTTCTAATTTTATTATTTTTTTCTTATGCTTGTTTTTGTACTCAGACCACTTTTTATGTACTAAATAAATATTTTCATAAAACTCTTTGTAAGGTATCAATTCTTTTTCCTGAACCAACGGATCGTTTGTAATCACAAAAAATCTATATGAAAAAATTGCATCTATTGTTTTAAATGAAAATACATTGTCAACTATCAACGAGGATAAAGTTTCACACCACTGAAGATAATTTACTATGTCATTATAATCTTTATCAAAATTTATCGATGTTTTGGTGCCTTCCTCTAATTTATTCATAACTTCTCCGAGATTAATCGGATCATAAAAACTTTTGCTAAAATCCAAAATAAAACTTACTTGGTTTATTTTTTTATCTCTAATAAATTGAACAAACAAGGCTGCAGCACCAATCAAGGCCGTAATAATTGTTACAATCTGCGATACACGTGATCCTGTTTTTGAGTCTAATAATAATGAAGCGAACAAGGCCATCGCAATAAAAAATGTGCTTATACATGTTATTAAAATGCTTTTTTTCATTCCACTTAACCTACTTTTAAGTTAGTATACAAATTATAAGAGACTCTTGTCAACAATTAATAATATTAAAAATTAAAATCTATAAAAAAACACTAGCTCGCTTACAAAAATATTAAAAAAAGATAGCTAACTTATGCTTCGCTATCTTTTTATTAAATTAGTAATTCTCTACTTCTTTGTTTATTTCTTTTCTCTCTTAAAACACATAAACCAATCCAAACAATACTGATCACTTTTTTTAGACTCCATTCTCTCCTTCGCCACTCCACAACTACCAGCTGTTGGAATAATAACATCTTCACCTGGGCGCCAATCTGCTGGAGTCGCAATTCCCTCTTTATGTAAAAAATAAATTTAAGTTAATACAAATTGCTTTTTCACGCTAGAGACATAAATAAATTTATTCGCTTTTATTAGTTTCTTTTCTAGAAGCTTCTTCGACTGGCACATCTGCGTTTTGGGCACTTGATGAATTTGCAACAACTGCGCCCTTTCTCTTTGACTGATCATAAAATATTTTTATTATATAAAAAGCAAATGTAATAATTTTTGCTATATTTACTAGACTGCCTATATAAGAATTAATTTCATAGGCTAATGTAGAATAATAATGAGACCAAAATCCACCTATATAATTATACAACCCTAACAACGCCGATATACCAGTAAAAATTAAAGTTAATATTAGAGCCAATTTTAGCGTTTTCTTTACTTCTTCGTCTTCATTGTTTTTGTACCACACAACACCGCCAATAACAGCAAATGCTATTGCGCTCAAATACGCGCTAAGCAAAATAAAAATTTTTTTCCATAAATTATTCATTTTTTTACTCCTTTACTTTTATATGCCAAAAAATATAAAAGGTTTACTTTTTATATAACAATATCTTATATTAAATATGTAAAAAAGAAAAGAAATTTACATTAATTTTAAAAAACAAAATTCAATACTTCTAATGATATTATATAAAAAAACAACGTTTTAAATTAATTTTATTTTGAATATATCACTTTATTATGACAAAATTACAATAATTTACAACACAAGTTAAAATCCAGCAGAAGAGATTTATAACAGACAAAATATTGATAATAACGATGATAACAACGACAACAATGGCGACAACAAAAGCGACAGTGGGACTACAATTTACAAGAAAGAAATTGAAATTTTAGATGCTGGCAATAAAAAATTGCCGTTTGAGTTCAAACGGCAATCTCTTGGCGGAAGTTCGAATTCTCAATTCGAACCTGCCAATAAAAATTCGAACCAAAGAAGGTTCCTTCAGAGTGCTGAGCCATAGGCATCAGTTTCC
>CALVJV010000013.1 GCA_944332395.1 uncultured Clostridia bacterium
ATGGGCCCAGCAAGAATGGATTATGAGAAGGTTATAAAAACCATAAAAGGTTTTTCAAAGATAATTGATAAGGAGTAAAAGACTTGGACGAGAAACAGAAAAAACATACAGAATCAAAACAGCAACAGCATACAACTGCAAAGACTAAAGAAAAAACCAATGAAAAAAGCGCCGTTTTGGATATAACAACAGAGTCCGAATATCAAAGCTTAAAAGAAGCCTATGAGAAGATTGAACAAAAGTGTAATAATGCTTTAAGTTTAGCTCGAGAATATAAGGCAGATATGGAACGAATGAAAGAACGGGCTAAAACAATTGAAGAAGAAAAAATGAAAAAGGTAACAGAAAACTTGGTCATAAAATTGTTGCCGGTTTTGGACAATCTATCAATTGCCTCAGATAATCTAATAGACCTACAAATAAAAAAAGGCTTTTTGCTCATATTAGAGCAATTTACTCAAATTTTGGCAGAGATGGGGGTTGAGCAGATTCGGGAAATTGGAGAATTTGATCCTAATATACATGAAGCAATAAGTACAATACCCGGAGAAAAATCTAATACAATTGCCCAGGTGTTAAAGCACGGCTACAAGATAAACAATAAAGTAATTCGCCCGACTATGGTAGTAATATATAAATAAAAAGAAAGATGAACTCTAAAAAGAGTTTGTAAATAAAAAAAGGAGATGATAAATATGTCAAAAATAATAGGAATAGACCTAGGCACAACCAATAGCTGTGTCGCAATAATGGAAGGAGGAGAAGCTGTTGTAATACCAAACGCTGAAGGTGCAAGAACAACGCCATCAGTGGTAGGCTTTGCAAAAGATGGAGAAAGGCTTGTTGGACAAGTTGCAAAGCGTCAGGCGGTAGCAAATGCAGAAAACACAATTTCGTCAATAAAAAGAGAAATGGGCTCAAATTACAAAGCAAAAGCTGGTGGAAAAGAATATTCTCCACAAGAAATAAGTGCAATGATTTTAGCAAAATTAAAAGCAGATGCTGAAGCATATTTGGGCACAAAAGTTTCGCAAGCTGTTATAACAGTTCCTGCATATTTTACTGATGCACAAAGACAAGCCACAAAAGATGCTGGAAAAATTGCTGGATTGGAAGTGTTAAGAATTATAAATGAACCAACGGCAGCTGCGTTGGCATATGGAATGGATAAATTAGATAAAAGTCAAAAGATTTTAGTCTATGATTTAGGTGGTGGAACGTTTGATATATCAGTTCTTGAAATTGCTGATGGTGTTTTTCAAGTTTTATCAACGGCTGGTAATAATAGACTTGGTGGAGATGATTTTGATCAACGAATAATTGACTATTTGGTGGGCGAGTTTAAAAGAACTGATGGAGTTGACTTGTCTAAAGACAAAATGGCAGTTCAAAGATTGAAAGACGCGGCCGAAAAAGCGAAAATAGAATTATCAGGCGTAACAAAAACAACAATTAATTTGCCATTTATAACAGCAGATGCTAGTGGTCCAAAGCATTTAGAAGTTGAATTAACTCGTGCAAAGTTTGAAAGCTTAATCCATGATTTGGTTGATCAAACGATAACTCTAACTAAAAAGGCTTTAAGCGATGCAAAACTCGAAAAAAATGAAGTTGCAAAAATAATATTGGTTGGTGGATCTACCAGAGTCCCAATGGTTCAAGAGGCTGTAAAAAACTTTATGGGAACAGAGCCATTTAAGGGAATAAACCCAGATGAATGTGTTGCAATGGGTGCTGCAATCCAAGGTGGTGTATTGGGCGGTGATGTTAAAGATGTTTTATTATTAGATGTAACGCCATTATCACTTGGAATAGAAACAATGGGTGGTGTTTTTACAAAACTAATTGAGCGAAACACTACAATTCCTGCAAAGAAAAGTCAAATTTTTTCAACAGCAGCAGATAATCAACCAGCAGTGGATATTCATGTACTTCAGGGAGAAAGAGAATTGGCAGCCTACAACAAAACTATAGGAAGATTTGAATTAACTGGAATTGCGCCAGCCCCAAGAGGAGTTCCACAAATTGAGGTTACTTTTGATATTGATGCAAATGGTATAGTTCATGTTTCTGCAAAGGATCTTGGAACAGGGAAAATGCAAGATATAACTATAACGGCGTCATCAAATTTGAGTGAATCCGAAATTGATAAAGCTATTAAAGAAGCCGAACAATATGCAGAAGAAGACAAAAAGAGAAAAGAAGTTGTTGATTCTAAAAATGCACTAGATCAAATGATTTTTTCTATTGAAAAAGTTGTTAAAGAAAGCGGTGACAAATTAAAAGAAGAAGACAAAACTCGATTGAATGCTGAAGTGGAAAGCGCAAAAGAAGTATTAAAGAACTCCGATGATGTTGAGAAGTTAAAAGCAAGTTTTGAACAATTAACAAAAGTTTCAAACGAAATTTTTACAGAAATGTACAAAAATGCAGCCGGACAAGCTGGAGCAAACACACAGGGCGAAAATCCAGACGATCAAGGTCAAGGAAATAATAATTAAAATAGAATATCTACAAAGGTTGGTGGTTTTTAACTACCAACCTTTAGTGGGTAAAGAATAGGGAATTAATAATGAAAAATCCATATGAAGTATTAGGTGTAGAAAAAAATGCAAGTCAAGATGAAATAAAGAGCGCATACCGAAAATTAGCGAAGAAATATCATCCTGATTTGAATCCAAATGATAAAAGCGCCGCAGAAAAATTAAAGGAAGTAAACGAGGCATATTCAATTTTGTCCGACCCACAAAAGCGAAACAACTATGACCAGTTTGGGAGTGCCGAGGGCTTTGGTGCTGGAGCCGGTTCGGGAGGCTTTTCGGGTTTTGGTGGTGGTTTTTCAGGGTTTGGTGGATTTGAAGATATATTAAGTCAAATGTTTGGTTTTGGAGGTGGAACCCAAAGTTCAAACGGCCCAAGTCGTGGAATGGATAGGGAAGTAAGACTTAATATTAGTTTTGAAGAAGCTGCATTTGGTTGTAAAAAAAGTATAACCATAAATAAAACAGAAAATTGCCCGGATTGTAAAGGAACAGGTGCAAAAAATGGCACTGCATTTGATGTGTGTAAACAATGTGGTGGAAAGGGCAGAATAAGAACAACACAAAATACAATGTTTGGTAGGGTTCAAACCGAGTCGGTATGTCCGGCTTGTGGTGGAAAAGGAAAAATAATAAAAGAATCATGTCCAACATGCCATGGAAAGGGATACACGCAAAAATTATCAACTATTGAAATAGAAATACCCGGTGGAGTAGAAAGTGATCAGGTTTTGACGGTTCGAGGAGGCGGAGAAGCTGGACGAAATGGTGGACCAAATGGTGATTTGCATATTATTTTATATGTTCAACCACACAAGACATTAAAGAGAAAAGGCTCAAACCTTTATGCCGAGTTAGAAATCAATTTAAAAGAAGCTCTTCTTGGAGGGAAGAAAGAGATAGATGGTGTTGGCGAAAAGTTAACAGTAACCATTCCAGAATGTGCACAACCAAACCAAACGATAATATTGCGTGGCAAAGGAATGAAATTGCTTAATAAAAATGTTCGTGGTGATTTGTTTGTAACATTAAAAGTCGTTTTGCCAAAAAAATTGGACAAAAACCAAAAGAAAGCAATGGAAGAAATTCTTTAATAAATAAAAAAAAGGTCCAGAAAATTCTGGACCTTTTTTCTATTTATGTTATTTCTTGAATACATAACAGAATTTTGCATTTTCGGGGAAGCTATCATCGGCCATAGACTTAATTAGATCCATATATAAATTTTTTCCGGAGATGTAGAAGTAAAATGTTTGATCGTCCGCTTTAACAATATATTCTCCGTCTACTTTTTCAAAACTGTCAAACTTAACAACATCATTTTCTTGTGAACCATCTTTATAAATTGTTATAAGTTCGCCACTTCCATCTTTTAAAAATTTAACAGAAATTTCTGCGTTCGCCATATTTTCTTTTTGTTGATTAGATGCTTCTTCTGCAGTTATTCCACCAATCTCGCCTTCATATTCAATTAGAACGTCTTTTAAAGTCCAAGTCCCATAAATGCTAGTGGTTTTTTTACAAGCGACAAGCCCAAAAGAAGAGATGCAAACAGTGAGTAATAGTGCAAATGATATTAAAACTTTTTTCATAATATAATCCTCCAAAATTTTTATTTATTAATTTTATTATTTTTTCCCAAGAATAATAACCATTTGAGAAATATTTATTTCTTGAGTAGAAGAATCAACACCCTCAAAAGTTAATGTAACTCTAATCTGGTTGGTATTTCTATCAAGAATCATGCTTGAATAACTGCAAGAGAATAAGCTATTAACACTTTTGGCCATATACGTTACTCCATCCGTATCAATTACTGTCCAAGTCGCATAGCCATTTAAAATTAAATTATCTCCTGAATAAGCCCAAAACAAATCGTGATACTTAAAGTCAGTAATTGTTGCATTAGAACTGCCAGAACCATAACCAAAACCATCGAGAAAATTGGTTTTATAAGTGCCATCTTTTTGTAATGTTAAGTAAGCGTCAGTCATTGCAATGAATGTTTCGTTGTCCTCGTTACCCTCCGAACCAGCTTGTTCTAAAAAATCTTCAAGACTCATAGAGACTTCAAGAACACCATTTTTGTAGGATTCCATAGCAGCAAATTTCCATGTGCCAACCCAAACATCAAGTTCGGTAGGAGAGCATTTTTTACAAGCCGCAAAAGAAAACATTGAAATAATAAACGCAAAAGCTATTGACAATGACATTATTAATTTTTTCATTTCTCATTTTCTCCTTTATTTTTTATTTCTCAAGTATGA
>CALVJV010000014.1 GCA_944332395.1 uncultured Clostridia bacterium
CATAACATTCACGAAGTTGACCTTCAATGGATTGTTCAGTTTGATTATGCGAACTAAATCTCGCATATATTACAGCTCGTTTTTTACTCAAAATATTACTCCTTTTAATTAAACATCTCAAAAACTTGAATCTTTAAAAATCTTGCAATCTTAAAGAGTGCAATTATTCTAAAATTCTCATTATTAGTCATTATTTTATTTAATGTGCTTTGACTAATTTTGCACATTCCAAAAAACTTGCTTTTAGACAAGTTGTTATCTTTTATAAAGTTTTATATCAATTCAGTTTTAATTGTGTTTTTCATAACTCATCATTCCTTATTCAGGATAATTATATCATCTCTATTCAGGAAAAGTCGACTATTTATCCCTTGTTTGGGACATACTTATAAAAAATTTAAGGTGGTATCTATGAAAATATTTGCAGAAAGATTAAAAGAATTAAGACAAGAAAAAGGACTTTCAATCCAAGCATTGTTAAAATAGGAGCAACAAATGCTCTTTTTTTTATTCTTGTCTTTTTTTGATACAATTTTACATTTCTTATGCTATACTTATTTTAGATAAGGAGCATTTTATGAAAAAATATGCAGGAGAAAATAAAGAATTAGGACCATTGGCGGCAAGTATTTCTATTCAATATGGAAAACAACCAGATATTGAAAATGAATGGAAATCTATTATTGAAATAGAAAATGTTGACGAAAGAAGAAAAAGAATAGATTTATTATTAGAAAAGTTAGAACAAAACGCAGAACAAAATGGTTTTTTTGGACCAAAACAAGAAGTTTTAATTTCAGCTTTGCATAATAATGTTGTCTTGTTTAATGATAAAGAAATGTATTATCAGTTTTTTGACATATTGAGAAATTTTAGTGAATTAAACAAAGATGGTCAACAATTTACAGAAGGTGCAATAATAAAGAAAGCTATTGAAGAAACTGAAAAAGCATATTGGGGTGGCCTTGGTAGCAATAGAAATACTAGATTAGCAAAAACAAAGGCAGAAGTTGTCGATGATGAATATAGAATTCCTTCAATTAGCAATTTAAAAGGACAAAATTGTTCTGCTTGTGTAGAGCGTGCGGTTATGGCTCATAATTTATGGCTATTGACAGGCAAAACTTCATATTTTATTAATGTGTCAGCAAGTGAGTGCGACTTTGGGCAAGAATCTGATGAATACAAAAATGATGGACACGCGTTTAGCATTGTTGAGTATGATGGTAAGTATAGATTATTTGATTTATCAATGAATAATATTTGTATGTTGCAAGGAAATCCTATTGAAGATATAGAAAATGGGAAACCTCTAAAAGTAGAAGGACCTGCTGTTAATAATCCGGGATATTATGCGAATTACTCTAAACTAGAACAAGAAATGGTATGATAATAAAAAGGAGCAAGAGAAATCTTGTTCCTTTTTCATCAATGTTTAGTTTACATTAACTTTTACAAAGCTTGTCTTGGGTGCCTAAATAATTTTGTTTAACATTTTTAATAAGCTGTTCAGCATTTAAAATACTCATATTATTGGAATTTTTTTCACAACTTTTCATACATTGGCTTGTAAATTGTTTAAAATTTAGTTCTGGATTTATTTGTAAACATAAAGCATATAGTCCAACGCATTGTGGTATTGTCCACGAAAAACAATCTACTGCTTCGTATTTATTGCCATTTTCGTTGCAAAATTCTGGCATTGTTCTGCCAGAACAAAGAATATTTATCTTATCTTTTGTTAATTTTTCATAGGGTTTACCTTGTGCAAAAGAAGCAATATGATATTTATGTTTATCATCACTTTCATTAAGAAAAGTTGTGCCACAACAAAAGAAATTTTCTCCAAATCTTGTTGAGTCAATTACTTCGCATGTCAAGTTTCATAAGTCTTTCTTGTGTTGAATTTGTTATTATTCCTTTTTCCATTGCATTTAGAATAGAGTCTATTACTCTATTCTTTTCTTTTAATTCTTCTTATAGTTTTGTTAAAACTACATTGTTAGATAATTCGCTATTAAATCTATTTACAACAACTTCGGCAATACTGTCAATAACATTTGGCTCAAGAACATAATTTTTTATCTTTTCAAAAACAAAATCTTCAATTGTATCTTTTCTAACATTATGTTTATCACATTTTGATAACATGTCTTTTACAACATCAAAAACCTACAAAAGGCATCCACCAATAATATATCTTGTTTTTACATATTTTCAGCTAAAAACATTGTCTTAAATTTTTCATTTTTATTAAACAATTCATCAAAAGTTCCAGAATCAGCAATTTCACCATTGTCAAGAAAGAAAATCTTGTCAACGTCTTTTATTGTTGAAAGCCTATGAGCGACAACAATAATTGTACTTTTCCCCTTCAATCCATCAATGCTTTTTTTAATGTCATTCTGCGCGAAATTGTCAAGAGAACTCGTGCTTTCATCAAAAATAATTATATTCGAATTCCTTAGCAAAGCCCTTGCTATTGCCAATCGCTGTTTTTGCCCTCCCGAAAGCTTAATTCCGCTTTCTCCCACTTTTGTTTCTATTCCTTTTGGAAGAGATTCAACAAATTCCTTAAGAGAAGCTTTTTCGATAGCATTAATCAATTCTTCTTCGCTTGCATCTCCTTTAGCCAACAATAAATTTTCTTTTATTGTCATATCAAAAATGTAAGGAAATTGATTTACCAAAGATATAGTATTCCTCAAAGTTTTTTTGTTTAAGTTGTTTATATTGTGTCCATCTATT
This sequence comes from uncultured Clostridia bacterium, assembly GCA_944332395.1. Classification (GTDB taxonomy): domain Bacteria; phylum Bacillota; class Clostridia; order Christensenellales; family UBA1242; genus CALVJV01. The sequence continues at coordinate 2,749 of CALVJV010000014.1, forward strand.
AAGACTTCTCCAGAGTCAACTTCATACATTTTGCTCATTAAGTTTAATATTGTTGACTTTCCACTACCACTTTTCCCAACAAAAGCAACTGTAGTATTAGGATTTATTTTAAAAGAAAGATTTTCAAAAATTTTATTTTCAGAAACCAAGATTTTCTTTTTATTTTGCAATTTCCCCTTTTCTTCTCTTTCTTCATCATTTGCTGGGTATTCGTATTCTCTAAAGGTATACGACACATTTTTAAATTCAATCATTCCTTTTAAATTTTGGCAATCTTCATTTCCAAATTTTTCTGTAACAAACTCTTTTTCATCAAATAAAGAGAACATTCTTTTTTGGCAAACTTTTATATTAGTAAATGTGTTTCCTAAATTTCCTACATTATAAACAACGTTCCATAAAGAATCACGATTTGAATAAACAATCATGAATGCAGCCAAAGAAATCAGGCCTTTGTCCATAAGAAATACACCAAATAGGATAATGGCAAGACTACCAATTCCTATAATAAAATTTCTCGTTGTCCAAAAGTTCACGTCAGTGATATCAAGCTTATATCTGCTAGCTCTGTATGCTTCATAATATTTGCTAGAAGTTTCAGTTAACTTTTCTTCTAACCCAAGCGATTTTATATCCTTTTCGCTTCTTACAATTTCTGTAGTTAAAGATTGAACAATATCGTTTTTCTTTCTCATCTCCCATCTGTTTTTTCTTCTAATTTTTACTCTTTTGAATTCTATAATTCCGGCGATAATAGTCAAGCAAACTAAAATTATAGAAATCCAAAAATTTAATGTTGTAATATAAATCAACATAACTAATGCAGCTACCAACTCTGTTACCGTATCAATTATGCTCGCAAGACTATCCACAATTTGTGCCGGATCTTCAACAATTCTTTGAACAAAAGTTCCTGTATCATGGTCGTTATAGGTTTTAGAATTTAGCTTGAACGCTTGTTTTGCCAAATCTGTGTTTATTGCCGTCATAATTTTGTTTGAATATTTGTAATAAATAAAGCTTGTCAAATACCAACATATTCTTTGAAAAACAGAAATTGCAATTACTACACATAATAAATATATTGCTTTAATGTAATTAGGAATTGTTATAACCTCAATCGCTTTCGCCAATAATATTGTCATAAAAATATCACAAACGGCTGCAATCAAAGAAATAATTGTATAAAAAATTATCCAATTCCTATATTTTTTAAAATATTTCCAAATGCCATTTACTTTTTTCATTTTTTCTTTTGCCATTTTTTTAAACTTTTCCCTACTAGTTATAGCAAAAAAGTATTTAATGGTCAATATTTGATCAAAATTATTTTTTGTGTTTTAATTATTAAACTAACAAAAAAATTGCCTCTAACAAAATGAAATATAACGAAATATTAGGTTAATTGACTTGGAACCAGATAAAAGTTTTCTTTTGTATATCGCAATTTTCATTCTCCTTCCCACATATAAAAAAAATTTAATAATTTCACAATATTTTTTTATTTTATCTAATTTTTATATAGTTTTTTCATTTTAACATTTTAAAACAACTATTTGTTTTAATACATTCAAATAAATATCAATAATTTGAATTATAGAAACATTCAAGTTAATAATTTTAGGATATTTAGTCATGCCCAGGCATTAACTTGTTATATTTTATTAATTTTATTTTCTCTAAACTTTTTCTCATTTCGTCTGGTGACGACCCCAACAAATCAGTTCTTCCAATATCCTGAAAAAATAATGTATCTCCGCTAAACAAAATGCTATCAAACAAATAGCACATTGAATCTTTCGTATGTCCTGGGGTGGCAAAACACTTTATTTCATATGTATCAAATTTAATAATATCACCATCTTTTACAGGAATTAAATTATTAATTAGATATTTTTTATTTTCACCAAAATAAGCAGAAGCATTAAAATTAGGATTTTTTATAGTTTCTGACAAATATTTTGAACCATAAACAGTAATATCTTTAAATTCCTCTATATTATTTATATGATCAAAATGACCATGAGTAATCAAAATTCCAGCAATTGGCTTTGAACATTTTTTTTTAATTAGGGCAACTGAACAACCCGCATCAATTACAACACAAGAATTATTCAACTCAATAATATAAGTATTTTGCTCTAAAATGCCCTTAATTTTATAAATTTTATAGTTTTTTTCTTCCATTTTCTCTTTTTTTTATTATTATACTCTTGATGATTGATGATAACGCAAATAAAAAAATTATGCAAGCAATTAATATTCCCATATTTAAAAAAAACCGACTAGGTAAAATTTTTATTATTGGATCAGTGACTTCAGAAAATTGCCAATTTGTCTTCCCAAAAAAGAAAATTTTATGAAACAAATTAAATAAAAAATCAAAATTAATAAGAGCAACCATTAAAACAGAAAAAGAAATAAATAAAATAAAAATTCCAACCCAAAATCCAACTGTATGTCCCATTATTTTTTTTAATTTTATATATTGCAATTTATCAAAAATTGTCAATAGAGTCAATAACCCCACGCTAACCACAAACACAATATTATTAATTTTAATAAGTTTTCTACAGTCCTCAAAATGAGCTTTACCCTCTGGCGAATAATCAAAAACTCCCAAATCAAAATCCTTGCTTTTTGTCAAAAAATCCAAACAAGCATCATACCCATCAATTATTTCTCGTTTTGAATAACCAGAATCCTCTACAATATTCAACAAATCAATTTGTGAATAATATAATGGTCTAAAATAAATAACAAACGAAAAAGCAGCTGTTACCCAAAACAATAATAGAACAAAAGCAAAGAGGAAAGTAAAAACACTACTGCAAAATTCTTTTTTTATCATTTTTCCACCGAATGGGCACCCATATCAAAAACACTTACATAAGAAAAACTTTGTTTTTGAATCCTCTCAATCGTTTTTCTATATTCCGCCTTGATATCATCTTTACTTTTTTTATAAATATGTTTACATAAAAGATCAACAGGCAAGGAAATGCTGTATTGCCCATCGTACTTCATTTTCTTAATATTTAAATCTAATTTATATTCTTTCTCTATTGCTTGCAACACTTTAAACAAAGGCGAATAAAAATTTACATAAGTTTTCCCATTTGGTTCAAAGTCACATCCATAACTTAAAAGGCCATCGTTGGTATAATCTACAAAGTCATTGACTATTCTGTTATTTATAAATATTGCCAAATCTTTTTTTATACCATCGTCGTTGATTTGTTCACTATTTGACATTTTTAAAAGCAACTTAAATAAATCAATAGTAATTTGATAGTTTGAATTATTATATGATGAAACGATCATATTGAACACATCTCTAAAAGAACACTCTTTGCTTAATACGTCAACAACTTTAGGTAATAATAAATAATTTTTTGTTTCTTTATTAAACCGCAATTCATCTAATATTTTCGTAAAGATTTCATTTTTTGAATCTCTATCTAGAACGCCATCTTGCAGCAACATATTCAAAACAAAACCTTCATCGTCAATTAACGAATAATCACATATTTCTTTAAATTCTTTTTCGCTTAAATCCTCAATTATGCCTACAAAACGTTTTTTCGCTAATAAAAACAAAATATTAGCCTCTTCCATCATATCTTCCATAGGTTGACTACAATCTATGCCCCAATTTAAATGGTTTGCTATACTAGACAAATATAAAAACATAGGTGGCTTTTTATCAACATTTTTTAGTACATCACAATAATAATTCATAGATGCAGCAATTGGCCGATCATTGGAAAATTTATTTAAAATTAATCTAGTATTCTCATTGGTATTTTGAGCATTCTTTCCATAATATTTTTTATAGAACATATCTCTCTGGCTATTCGTATAATTGCGATCTAGATCTTTTATAACAAGTCTAATCCAATTTGGGGCTTGTTCATTTGTAAAAGTCATAATTTTTAATAATAACTTAGTATATAAAAAAGCTTCATACTCTCCCATAAACTTTATGTCTTTTAAAAACTCACTTTCACTTGGAATAAATGTTTTATAAAAATCTTTCAAATAGAGCAACTCTTTTTTATCTTTGTCAGAATTAGCAATCATCTCCCTAACAATAGACATTGTCACCATCATTTCGGCAATATCAAAATTATGATTCAGAACTCTATCCTTAAAAATGTTTTTAAATCGATCATAATCCATAAATTCCCTTAATTTCACATTATTTAATCTATCCAAAACTAAGTCCAACATATCTTGGTCATCAACAAATGTTCCCGTTTCCAAAAATTTATAATATTTTTCTATAAGTTTCTTTTCTTGTTCCACAGATAAACACTTTACAAATAAACTAAATAATATTTTGTCTTTCAGCATAATGCAATAATCAAATAAGTCACTAACTTCATCGTCTCTTAGCTTTCGTATTTTTTCTCCGAAAACATCATTTATCTTAAATAATAAGTCCTCTTTATTTTTCAAGATCAAACGTAGCAACTGCTCATTTGTTAATTCATTTATAGAAGTATCAAACAATGCAGATATATTTTCATTATAACTCATAGATTCAATATATTTTGATAATGCAGATACTTTTTTCATAACAAAATTTTTACCTAGTTTGCAGACTCTAATAATTTCGTTATCTTGCGTATTTGATTGCCAAATATCAAATAATATGTAAGCAAACTTACAAGCAAAAACATTTGCATCAATTTCAACAAATTGTTTTCTATACTTATCAAAATCTATTAAAGAAACTATATATTTAATATGGCTATCAGACGATTCTGGATTGATTGTTTTTAGTATGTTATATATCAAGTTATAATTTGATTTATCATTAAACGAATAATAAGGTTCATTACTTTTATAATGAAGTTCGTTAGTCAAATCTATATCCCTATTTTGCAAATAATGACGATATTCGTGTGCAAATGTAAAAATTTTAGCAAATATATTATCTATATCTACATTTTCTTCATATTCTCCCCCATCAAATATAACAATACCTAATGAGTCCCGATATTCCCCATTCTTTGCCTCATCACCTTGGTCTGGTCTTTTAAAAAGAATGTCAACCTCTCCCATTAAAAATGGATTTGATTTTATCAGAGCCTTTAACAAATTTTGCAGTTTGTCATAATTTGAAAGATCAGAAAAACAATCTTTAAACAAACTTAACTGCTCTGCTATTTTATTTTTGGACATATTTACTTTTTTTTCACTTGATAATATTGAAGATCTTACATCATATGCCTTTCTATATCTAAAATACAAATCTTCAAATTCTTCTTGATCAAAAACAGCACTTCTATCATGTTTCAATTTTGTATGAGGAAATAACTGCAAAATGCTCGTTTCATTATTAAACTTAACTACTTTACTCTTTCTTCCGGCTTTTTTTAAAAAGCCATCTCTAGTATAAAAATTCATAAATTAACACCCTATTTATTATACAAAATAACAATATTAAAGTCAATAGTAAAGCATTTTTAATCAATAGGTATAAATAGTTTGCATTTACACTCACCTGAATGAATAAACTCATCACATGGACAAAGAGTACTTTCATCAGCTACTAATCGACAAGGACAATGCCCATTCTTTTTTTCTACTCCATTAATAATTTTATTAACATAATCCAAGTCTGGATTTAATCTATATCCTTTCATAAAATTTTCTCTACCGCTTTTAAAATTTGAGCACCAGTCATGTATCCCTGTAACTTTGTAACAGGCTTTCCAGCCTTAAAGATAATCATAGTCGGTACCGCATTAATATTAAAACTAGAAGCCAATTCATAGTTGTTATCAACATCAATTTTAACTATTTTTAAACCTAGGCTGTTCTTCTCAATTTTTTCCAATTCTGGGCCCAACAACTGACAAGGCCCACACCATGATGCAAAAAAGTCAACCAAACATAACTTATTTTCACTTATTATTTTTTCAAAACTAAATTGATCTGCGTATTCCATAGTTCCTCCAATTAATAAAAGTTATTTATTCTTAATATAGTATTTTTGCTATTTTTTTGTCAAGATTTATTATGCTCAATATAGTAATAATTTGTAATTAACAATTTTTATGATGAATAAATGTTACATATTCGCAAACTTATTATAATCATCAAATCTCTTTTCCAACGAAACCGCATCTCCAGATCTTTTAAACGCATGTTTTTCTGACCAAAGTCTCCATTTGTTATGTAATTTTATGCATGGAATATAGGCTTGCGCGTTTGGAATTATTTCTAAATCTTGAATGTATGGACAATTCATAATGAGAAAAAATCTATATCCAAGAATGGTATTAATTTTGTTAATTTTAACATTATTGTTTAGCATGTTCTGGGCAACCCCATTAAAAAACATTAAATAATTTCTTATTCCAGTTATATCATTTTCATTAAATAAGTTAACCTTTCTTCGTTTTAAACACTCCAATTTGTATTGTATAATTTTATTTGTAGGAACTTCTATAAATTTGGAATAAGCCGTAATAATCTCATTACATAAATCAATAGAATTATTCTTTTTGTATTCAACAATTGATGCATAAGCGCCTATAATTGTTGCAAGAACCGTAACTATATCAGCAAAAATGCTAGATGCATCAGTAAATAGATAAACAAAAAACATACAAATTAAAATGGCAACACAAAGTCCAATTAAAAAAGCATATACTAATTTTTCACTGCTAATTTTTTTCATAAATACCCCTCAACAATAATTTGTAATCCAGCGGTGAATCTGGATAAGGACAAGGAATATTCCGCTTAATTCTATACTTATACCATTCTTCGTACAATTTTATAATGTTAATATAATGTTCTTTATACGGAATTATTTCACGTTCTTGAATATATTTATTGTTCATTGCAACAAAAAACATATCACCAAAGCAATCGTCTAAGTCCTTTAAAACCAAATTTCCAGAAAAATACATTATTCCAATATTTTCAAAAAATTCAAGATATTCTATAATGTTGATCGAATCATCATAAATAAAGTTATCTAAATCATTTGTTGTATTTTTATTTCCAAGTTTTCCATCAAATGAATAATCTTTTTCATTATCAGTTTTCTTTAATTTATCTCTTAAATAAATAATGCCATTAGATTTTAATAATACATTATTCATATTTGATAATAGTTCACTAGATGTTTTAATATTAGTTCTTTTTAATTGTATCCAAATAATAACAGCTCCTAAAGTTGTGATAATTGTAGTTATGAGTGATGCTATAATTTCACCGATTTTGTCCGTCAACATTGCAAAAACAACAGCAACTATAACAACAATACATGAAATATAAATTATTGCATTACTTCTTTTCATAGCCCCCCCTTTTTTAATACAAATATTCAGCAGCCCATCAATATTTTTTTATTCTGAACTAAATTATATTAAATTAATTATAACAAACTGAATATTCTAAATAGTAGCAAAATAAAATATATCTAAAATTTTTAATACCATATTATTTTTTTTATTGCAAAAAATATACAATATTGTTTTCACAAAGTAATTTTATTTTTATTATGAATATATGTCAAGCAATCTATATAATAATAGGTAATAATAGTTTAATTTATAAAAAGCTTTTGTTCACTCAATTAATTTTTTACATTTAAAGTCTATTGACTTCCTTACACTTAATTATTATACTGAACTTAAATCTTTATTAGGAGAATATTAATGTACTGTATAATTATGCATGGAATGAGCGCTCATTTAGAACAAGGATTTGGTGCATCATTAATAAAAAGAATGGAAAGTTTAGGACTAAATGTAATTACGCCACACTTTCCACTGAAAGAAGAAATAACTTTTAAAGCTTGGGAAGAAACTGCAAAAAAATATTTACTGTTTTTTCAAAATTCGGTAGTTATATGCCATAGCTTATCAACACTATTTATTTTAAAATTTTTAAAAAAATACAAACTGAAATGCAAAATATTGATTACAATTGCTGGAGGATATGCAGAAAAAATAGATGATCCTAAATTTTTATATCTAATTGATTTTATACCCACAAAGCAAGATTTTGAATACGCAAAAGAAAACATCCCATTTCGTTATTCATTTTATAGTGATAATGATGATGTATTCTCTCAAAAAAATTTATCCGATTATATTTCTTTGCTTTCATCAAATGGAATTTTTTTAAAAAATCACGGGCACTTTGGTCAGTCAAGCAAAGTAACTGATATCCCAGAAATAGAAACGATTGTTAAAAATATCTTAGTTTCTAACTAATGCGCTTTTAATATATTGTCGCAAATAAAATTTATTTTAAAGCATATTTAAAAAACTTTTTAAGAGAAAATGTACTAACTTTTTTAGTCCTTAATTTATTAAATTTTTTAAATTTATTTTTCTGTATTCGCTTTTTCTTCACAAACATCATTAATATAATTAATAGCTTTTTTTAATTTTGCTTTTAAAAACATTTTATTAATTTTCTTATTCTTTGCTTCCTCTTTCAATGCTTCGTTTATTAATTCTATTGCAAATTTAACCAAAGCAATTTTCTTTTGTTCATCTTTAAACAATTGATCATTCAATTGATCAAAAGTTTTTTTCCCCATATAAAAATCAATTAATGATTTATCTATAGTTTCCTCGCTCTCGTGTATGTATCCAAGTAAATCCACATACACAAACTTATTTTCATTGTCAAATAGTGAAATTGCCTTAAAATATCCTGCTTTATTATACCTATCAAAATAATAAGTAGGAGCCAACACTAATCCATTTCTAGCAAGGAACTCCAACTTATCCTTACCACTTCCATCCTTGCATAAGATTGTGTCATCTGGTAATTTTTGCCTTGAAGGCAAATTTCTATAATCATATATTTTCATAATGTAACACCTCACTTTAAATGCCATTTTTGTTATGCAAAATTTTATTCAAATTTTTAATAGCCAACAACAATACATAAAAAACCTAAAAAATTCACTATAACAAATATTGGTGTGAGTGGGCAGATTCGAACTGCCGACGTTTCGCTTAGGAGGCGAACCCTCTGTCCTACTGAGGTACACCCACATAATCCCTACAAACTCAATATAAAGCAAAGGTTAATTATTGTCAACCCAATTTTAATTTAATTTTACAATCCCTTTATTTCCGTTTTAACATATACCGAGGCAATCTCTCCTGCCTGCTTTACATATTCCGAATTATGGGGTTTTTCTGGCAAATCTCCTTCATGCGTTTGTTGTCTATATTGCTGAATTGAATATAGTCTGGAGCCTTGTATCCACTTTGCTATTTCTCTTATATCTTCGTGGTGCAAATCTGGAGAAAAAGTTGTTCTAAATTCATATTCTATTCCACTATTTTGTATAAGTTTTATACTTTCTTCAATTTTTTTCATATCAATAATACGCCTTGTTATTTGCTGATATTTATCTTTTGGCGCCTTTATGTCCATTGCAATATAATCTAATAACTTTTTATTTAATAAATCTTTTACTATTAAAGGATTTGTCCCATTCGTATCAAGTTTAACCTGAAAGCCCAAGGCCTTGATTTCCTTAATTCTGTCGGCCAAATCCGTTTGGAGAGTTGCCTCTCCACCCGAAAAGACTACACCATCTATAAACCCTATCCGCTTCTTCAAATATGCAATTATCTCATCAAATTTTATATTTTCATCTTTAATTCCTGCATTATGACAATACCAACATGACATATTACAGCCAGGGGCGAATATCACTGTTGATATTCGCCCAGGAAAATCTAAAAATGAATTTTTGGTCCAACCGGCAATTTTCATTAACCTTCGACTTGCTCCTTCTTTATAACATATTTCTTTCTTTCTGCATATTCTTCACGTTTGCCATTGTTAAAGCACTGAACCGGCCTCAAATATCCAACAACACGTGTCCAAACTTCTGCAGGTTTTCCACAAGACGGGCATGTAAAATGTTCGCCAGCAATATACCCATGATCTGGACAAACACTAAATGTAGGAGTAAGAGAAATATATGGCATTTTTGAATTCTCAAACACTTTTTTAATCAAATTTTTTGCAATATTAATGTCGCTAATTCTTTCTCCCAAGTATAAATGCTGCACCGTTCCACCTGTGTATAATGATTGTAATTCATCTTGCAGTTCAATTGTTTCGAAAATATCATCTGTAAAGCCAACCGGCAATTGTGTTGAATTTGTATAGTATGGCTCATTCGTTCCAGCCGTTATAATGTCTGGATATTTTGCCCTATCTTTTCTTGCCAAACTATAACTCGTTCCTTCGGCTGGAGTCGCTTCCAAATTATACTGATGACCAGTTTCTGCCTGAAATTGAACCATCAATTCACGCATATAATTCATGACTTTTTTGGCAAACTCCTGACCTTCTTGAGTCGTCAAATCTTTACCCATAAAGTTCAGTAAAGCCTCATTCATACCAACGATTCCTATAGTATTAAAATGGTTTGACCAATATTCTCCCGTTCTCCTCTTAATATCTCTCAAATTATTTACCGAATATGGATATAAATTTTGTTCACTTTGCTCTTCAATTATTTTTCTCTTTATTTCTAAACTTGTTTTTGCCACATAACACAAATATTCTAATCTTTCAAAAAATTCCTTCTCTGATTTTGCAAGATAACCAATTCTAGGCAAATTTAAAGTTACAACTCCAATAGAACCAGTCATTGGATTCGAACCAAACAGACCTCCACCTCTTTTGCGCAACTCTGTAACATCAAGTCTTAATCTACAACACATTGAAACAGCATCTTCTGGTGACAAATCACTATTTACATAATTAGCAAAATAAGGAATTCCATATTTGCATGTCATCTCCATAATAGAATCAGCAACCGGGCTGTCCCAATCAAAATTTTTAGTTATGTTAATTGTTGGAATGGGAAATGTAAACACTCTACCAGTCGCATCACCATCAACCATGACTTCACAGAAGGCCTTATTAAACATATCCATTTCAGCCTGAAATTCACCATAGGTATATTCTTCTGAGTATTGTCCTCCAACAACAATTGGCATATCTTTTAGGGTTTTTGGCACTTTAATGTCTAATGTGACATTAGAAAATGGACATTGAAAACCTACTCGAGTTGGAACATTCATGTTAAATACAAACTCTTGCAAGGCTTGTTTTACTTGCTTATAGTCCAAATTGTCAAGCCTAATAAATGGTGCGCAGTATGTGTCAAAACTACTCCAAGCCTGGGCGCCGGCACATTCACCTTGCGTGGTAAAAGTTGCATTTACTATTTGTCCCAAAAATGATCGCAAATGTTTTGCTGGTCTGCTATCCATTTTGCCAGGAACCCCACCAAATCCATTCATCAATAGCTGTTTTAAATCCCAGCCCGCACAATATGGCCCAAAAAATCCAAGATCATGTATGTGCAAGTCACCAGACAAATGCGCTTCCCTTACTTCATTTGGATAGATTTCATGCAACCAATATTGTTTTGTAAAAGTTTCACGAACATAATTGTTTAGCCCATTAACAGACCTTTGTTGGTTTGCGTTCTCCTTAATTAACCAATCTTTATCGTTTAAATAATCGCCAAACATATTTATTGTCGCCCCTATAAGTGCATTCATTTCTCTTGCACTAGAACGCTTTTCTCTATATAAAATATAACTTTTTGCGGTTTGCGCATGACCATTTTCAATCAATACTTTTTCAACAATATCTTGAATTTGTTCAACTTCAGGGATTGTTCCACGAAACATTCTTTCTATTTCAACTACAACCTCATCGGATAACGTCTGAGCTTTATCCTTATCGTTTCCACCACAAGCTATTGCAGCTCTAAATATTGCATTTGTAATTTTGGACTGATCAAAATCTACTACTCTTCCGTCTCTTTTCTTTATTTTTGTAATAGTTATATTCATAACCGCCTCCTAAAGTTTATTTTATATCAATTTATCACCCACAACATATTGTGTCAACAAATATCGCGCACACACAACATATTGTGTTTTATTTGTTGATTTTGCACAAATTTAATTTTTTATTAACAAATTTATTTATTGCGTTTTTTCTTTGGAATTAACGGGATCAATAGAAAAACAGCCAACACAACAATTATACAAACAACAATTTGCCACCAACTCGTAACTACCGAATCTGCCGTTCCCGTGTAATATACCGCACTTTCTATATTTTTCATGTCAGAACTATTATAGTAAAAAGTTATATCACCATTTTCGTTTGTTGTTAATATCACTCCAGACTTGTTGTTTTTCTCCCAAATCTCTTTGGCCCTAGCCAAAAAATCGACATGTGGATGAGTACTACTTTCACCACACTGAATAACAATATACTTCGGCATAATTAAAGACAAAAATGCTTCGCAACTAGAACTATTAGAACCATGATGTCCTGCGACATATACTTCAGAATTTTGAAACAAGACTTTCTCGTTATCATTCAGCGTCTCCAAAAAGTCTCTTTCGACAGAAGAACTTGCATCCCCCGTTAAAACCATATTTACACTTAAATATGAAATTGAGATAATTGGTGAATAATCATTAGTAGAGGAACATTTTTGAGTTACATTGCCATAAGTTAAACCACTATCTTGAGTTTTTTGATCAATGGGCTCTTGTCCACTTAAAACTGGTGGCCACCAAAACTTTATCACTGATGATCCTGCCGAAATAAAAAGTCCATCACTTATTACCCAAACTTTTGAACTTTTTTGTTGGTTATTAATAGTATATGTTTCCTTGTAAATAAGATCTATACACTTTGCATAATCCGTTCCTTCTACAACAGTAACTAGTGATTTTCCATTTTCATCTGTTCCAAGTTCTTCCTCATAAAATAATAATGGATCACAATTAGGATATTTGTTATTGTCTGCCAAAATAAAAGGACGATAAATAGTTTTAACCTGAAAATTATCCAATATTGCATCTGCGCCGCCTGTATGGTCATTATCGCTATGAGTGAAAACCAAATAATCTATAACTTCAATTTTTTGCTTTTCTAAAAAATTTACCAATTTCTTTTCACTACTATTCGTCCCTGTATCAATAAGCATTTTTTCGTTATTAGGTAAAGAAATCAAGCAAGAAGCTCCCTGCCCAACATTTATAAAATCCACTTTAAATTCATAATTAGTTAATTTAGACACGCCTTGAGGTATCAGACCCAACTTCTTTTCAATTTTTTCCGAAAATATAAGACTTAGCAATAGTCCAAAAGTTAATATAAAAAATAAAGATAAACAAAAGGTCAACTTCTTTCTATTTTTTCTTTCCATAATTTTCTTTTCCTTCTTGAAACTTTATTAGAGACCAACTTTGCAATTTCATCAATATGGTTCATAACTTCTTGATAACCTATATTTATCATCTCATCAATGTTTTCAAGTTTAGTTGAAGGATATTTTGTAACATCCGGCTCCAAAACCAAATCAGCAAACTCAAGCTTCTTCTTCACAACATCTCGCATTAAAACACCAATTGTTGAACCCAAAACATTAAGCAACTTAGTACTTTCTGTTCCACTACCTCTTTTATGATTAACATCAATAGCAAAAACAACATCTGCGCCCATTTTTCTAACCACATCAGCTGGAACATTATTTTTAAGCCCCCCATCAACCAAATGCATGTTTTGATAAACTACAGGGGCAAAAACACCAGGAACCGCACAACTTCCAGACACTACTTGTGCCACACTCCCTCTATCAAAGTCAACTTCCTCTCCATTTTTTAAATCAACAGCGACTGAAATAAATGGCCGTTTTAACTCATTAAAGTTCAAATCCTTTCCAAAAACATCTATTAAAATATCAGAAATCGCACTGGCCTTAGATGGCCTAAAGAATATTTTTGAAGTTTTAATATCTTTAGTTCGAAGAGATAAAGCTATATCTCTTATTTGTAACGATGTCAAACCGGCGCTATATAATGCCCCGACAACAGCCCCAGCACTAGTACCCGCTACATAATCAAAATCTATACCCAATTCTTCGAATGCTTTTAAAACTCCAATGTGAGCTATTCCCCTGGCTCCACCGCCACCAAAAGCTATTCCTATTTTTATTTTTTTATGCTTAAAAATTCTTGATTTATTTTCTGCACCACTTTTTTTAAATATCCAGAAACCCATATTAAAAATATACTATAAACTGATAAATTAAGTCAAATATAAAAGGCACTTAGTAAGTGCCTTTTATATTAATCATCATTTTTATTTAAGAATTCTTCCAAACTTTTAATTTCTTCTTCATATCTTTGATACTCTCTCTCGAGATAAGTATTTAATTTTACTTCTTGAAGATGTTTCTCTTTATTTGCTTCTAAATACTCATCAGCTTCAACGATTGCTGATTTAAGCTCTGCAACGTGCTTTGTCAAATCCTCTTGCTTCGCTTTTTTTTCTGGGTCTATGTCTTTAATGTCTTTAACATCATAAATAGACAGATTCAAGCTTGCTAATTCTGCAGCCTTTTTATTTAGTAGTTTCTCATTTCGAGCCTTCTTTCTCTCAGTTCTACGATATTTATTTAATGATTTTGTATTTTTATTATAATCCTTTTTTAATTTTTCAAATGCTTCTTTAGCCTTTGCTAAACGCTCTTCATAATTAAGTTCACTTTGCTCTTCTTTTGCTTCTTCCTTTTGCAACACCAAAGGAATTATAGTAGGTTCTTCTTTTTTATCTTCTTTTTCTTCAGTTTTGGCAATTTCATTTTCTTTTGCACGTTTTTCCAATGTTGCCAACATTTCATCTAAATCAATTTCTTCAACATCTTTTGACTCATTTTGTCCATCATTGCCTTGTTCAGTAGGCAAAACCACTTCAAGATCTTCTTGAAATTTATTTTGACGTATTGAATCGAGAACTAAATGAGCAAAGAAAAGCCCCGAAAAAACAACCGAAACAACAGCACCAGCCAAAAGTATTGAAACTAAAACCAAGCTAATCATATTTTTTCTCCTTTTTATATAAAGATACTCATGGTATCAATTACCAAAATTGGTGGAGGCGGAGGGAATCGAACCCTCGTCCAAACAAACAAAACCTTAGTATACTACGTGTTCTAGTCAACAATTTTTTACGACACATTCTCTGTTGACGGATCCTGTATCGGTTGCAAATATAATTTTCGTTCACCATCCCTATTTGCAAAAGATAGCGACTACCCACCTAAACTAAATGTCTTAAAAATCAAGTGAGCCGACTTTTAGACACGCCGTGCATTAAGCAGCGGCAAGAACAGTTTTTTGTTCTGCGTTTATTTTTGCTCTCAATTGATAACGCGGTCAAAAGCACCCGCGAACACGCTAGCCAAAATTTTGATAATGCCTGTCGAAACCAAACGCCCCCATAATCAATTAAAAGAGGTGTTAGGTTTGTTATGCTTCATTACTCGTTCCAAATCTCGCTTCAAGTCTCGCTCTTTCAAAGTTTGACGTTTGTCATATAACTTTTTAGGTTTTCCTAACCCAATCTCCAACTTCGCTAAACCATCTTTTAAATATAAATTCAGCGGTACAATAACATAATTTTTTGTTTTTGTAAGTCTACTAAATTTTTGTATTTGGTTTTTATGCGCTAATAGTTTTCGAGTTCTCGTTTGATCCAAAACAAAGTTTGAAGTCTTCTCATAAGTTGCAATGTACGCGCCTACTAGAAACATTTCATCATTCTTTATAAGAATATAAGCATCATTAAGATTTACTTTCCCAAGTCTAATTGATTTTATCTCGCTTCCGCTTAATACTATTCCAACTTCTAATTTTTCATCAATTAAAAAATCAAAAAATGCTTTCCTATTTTCAATGATCTGTTTCATTTGACACCCCAATTATATCACATGATTTTTGCAATTACAATACCATTTTTGTAAAAAATTTATATTTTTTATTGATTTTTTAAACTTTTTTTAGTTTTTTTTCGTCCTCTTTACCAACAATACCAAAATTAATATGTGCTCTAGGAAGATCAACCGACAACAATTTTACTCTTAGTTTTGCACCCAAAATATAAATATTTTTTCTACCAACTAATCTTATTTTTCTTTCTTCATAATAATACTTATCACTTGGCAAAATATCAATATCAATAAAACCTTCAACCGTGTTATTTAGTTCAACAAAAATTCCACTTTCAACAACCCCTGAAATAACAGCATCAAACTCTTGACCAATTTTATCTTTCATAAATTCAGCTTTTTTCAAATCATCAACAGCTCTTTCAACTTCATCGGCTTTTCGTTCTGTTATGCTCGCCTGCTCGCTCACATCATGAACATATTCCTCTAACGAAGCCACTTTATCTTGAGTCAACTTACCATTAATTGTCATTTTTATGATCCTATGAATGGTTAAATCAGCCAATCTTCTAATAGGAGAAGTAAAATGACAATAATTTCTACATGCCAAACCAAAATGTCCAAGATTTTTTTCAAAATAAACAGCTTTTTGCATACATCTTAGCATAATTTTACTAACCATCGTTTCATATAATTGATTTTTAGATTCTAACAAAAATTTTTGAAAATCTTTAGGCCTCGAACTTGTTGTTAATTTTTTTCCATCTAAACCCAATGCCTGAGTAAATTCTACAAAACGCTTTACGCCTTCTTCACTTGGACTTTCATGAACTCTATAAACAAAAGGAATGTTAAGTTTGTCAAAATGTTTAGCAATCGTTTCGTTTGCAATCAACATAAACTGCTCTATTAATCTATCAGATAAATCTCTAGGCTTTCTTATTATATCTTTTGTCTTATAATTTTCATCAACCACAACCTGACACTCGGCAATATCAAAATCAAGTTGCCCCATATCATCGCGACGCTTTATGAGAATTTTTGTTAATTCGGCCATTTTATTTAACATAGGCACAATTATTGCGTATTCTTTACACAAATCATCGTCCTTATTTAATATTTTTGTAACTTTTTGATAAGTCATACGAAACGCGGAATTAATTATCCCTTCATGAATTTCGTAATCAACGACTTCACCATTTTTATTAATTTTCATTTCAAGAGACAGTGTTAATCTATCCTTATTTGGCTGAAGAGAACACATTTCATTTGACAAGCACTCAGGCAACATAGGAATTACATAATCGGGGAAATAAACACTCGTACCTCTTTTAAAAGCCTCCCGTCCAATGGCACTTGTTGGCGAAACATAATGCGAAACATCTGCAATATGAACAAAAAGACAATATAGCTCACCATCCATTTTTAAACTAATAGCATCATCAAAATCTCTAGCATCATCACCATCAATGGTAAAACAAATAGACTTTCTATAATCCTTTCGCCCAATAATATCTTTTGGTTTTACTTCTTTAGGAACTCTTTTTGACTCTTCAATTACATCTTCAGGGAACTCCTCGCTATAACCAAAATTTCTAACAATAGATAATGTACTTACTTTATAATCAGAAGCATCTCCTAAAATCTCAACAATTTTTCCTTCTGCAATATCTTTTCTTCCCGGATATCTAGTAATTTCAACAACAACTTTTTGACCATTTTGAGCACTCAACGTGTGATCTTGTTGTATGAAAACATCCTTTGCAAATCTAGTATCATCAGGGACTACCGAATAGTAAACGCCATTATTATGGAAAGTTCCAACAATAGATGAGTAGCCCCTTTTTAGTATTTTTATTATTTCACCACTTCTATTTAGTGATTGATTTTTTTTGTGCCTCCCTTTTTGAGATTTTTTATCTATAATTTTGGCCAATACAATATCTCCATGGACAGCTCCATTTAAATTACGTTCAGCAACATACAAATCTTCACAATCGGTTTTATCTATTGGAATAACAAATGCGAATCCTCGACTATTCCCAGATACCTCTCCTTTTATTATTCCAACATTTTTAACGAGAGCTAATTTATTGCGGGCAGTCTCCACAACATCTCCGTTTTTTATCAATTCTGATATAATTTTTTCTGCCTTAATACGACTTTCTATCGAAAAAGCCCCAATTCCTTTAAAAACTTGTTCTTTTGTTGCAAACTTCAATCTTTTTAATACATCTATAACTTCCATAATATGATTTTAACATAAAAAACTATTATATCAAAATATTTTTTTTATTTTTAGCCCCGAGGCTTTCTTAACATATCATATTTTTTTAATTTAAATGGGCAATTAATATACAACATTTCTTGGGCAACATTTGCAGAATTTTTATTTTCTTTTTTTAAATTTTTTATTTCTTTTATTTCAAAAGTTTTCAAAAAATTATCATCGGGCGATAAAATTTCTAAAACATCACCAACTATAAATTTATTTCTTTGTGAAATCAAAGCTTTACCTTTAAACCCGCGAACAACCTCAGCTACGACATCATATGTTTGCACAGTTCCCGAGCTTTTTAAATTTGTTTTGGATTTTTCATCAAGATAAAATCCTGTGGTGTATTCTCGATGACTTGATTTTCTTGTCTCTACATCAGGTTCAAATTCAATTTTTTTCTTAAAAAGGATAGAATCAATAACTCTTCTGTAAACATTTGTTATATTAGCGACATAATAATCAGACTTCATTCGCCCTTCTATTTTTAAAGAGTAAACTCCAACCTTTATAAAGTTTTTTATATAATTTATCATACAAAGATCTTTAGAATTTAATATATAGGTTCCAAACTTATCCTCAACAATTGGATACATTTCTTCAGAGTTGTTTGTTCTTACTAAATTATAAGCAAACCTGCAGGCCTGAACACAAGCCCCAGCATTTGCATCTCTTCCAACAAACACATTAGAAAGCAAGCACCTGCCCGAATGCGCAATACACATGGCTCCATGAACAAACGCTTCCAACTCAATATTTGAAGGTATATTGTTTTTTATTTCGGCGATTTCTTTAAAAGATAACTCTCTTGCCAAAACTATTCTTTTAGCGCCCAATCTAATCCAACAATTAGCCGCATGAATATTCATAACATTGGCTTGGGTCGAAACATGTAAATCTAATTTTGGGACAACTTTTTTTGCAATTTCTGCAATTCCTAAATCAGAAACAATTATCCCATTTGCACCTTCGTTATAAAGGAATTTTAAATAATCTTCTATTCCTCTAAAATTATCATTGTGAGCAACAATATTTATCGCGACATAAACTTTTTTATCCAAATTTTTTGCTAATTTAAATGCTTTTTTTAATTGCTTTTTACTAAAATTATCAGCTCCAGACCTAAGTCCCCAATTTTTCCCCGCTAAATAAACAGCATCCGCACCATATGCAAACGCTATTTCCATTCTTTTATAATTACCTGCCGGCGCCAACAACTCTAATTTTATCATCGTGATGATTTTATCATTTTGAATAAAATTTTTCAACAAAAATATCAATTTTGTTTGATATTGAACTTTTTGGCAATAATAGAAAAAGGTGATAAATATGAATTTTGAACAAACAAAAACTGCCGAAAATTTGGCAAAGACAATAGTTATTGAAAGTTTGAACTACACAAATTTAAAATATGCTACTGAAATAATATCAAAAAACAAAAGTATTAACAATCTATTAATTAAAATCTCAAAACATGATTTTGCGCATGCAAAGATTTTTATAGATATATTAACAAAAAAGACCTCCTTTAACATCGAATCAATGCAATTAATAGTAGATTTGTCTCTACATTTAGGTGATATTGAAAATTTATTGCTAAAAATTGCACAAAACAAGCGCAAATTGGCCTTAGACACTTACACGAATTTTGCAAGAATCGCAGACGAGGAAAAACAAGAAGAGATAAAAGATATCTTTCTAAATATAGCAAAAATAAAAGCAAAACAAAGTAATTTATTGTATAATTATTATAAAAAATTATCAAATAACAATTTGTATAATCCAAATAAAGAGGTCAAATATGAATGCATAAATTGTGGATACACCTTAAAAGCAAAAAGTCCATGGAAAAAATGTCCAGTCTGCAATAGTCCTCAAGAGTTTATCTTTTCTGAAAGTTTTAACATCGAATCAAATCCAACAACAGAAAAAAGTTGCTTTAATGCTTATGAGATATGTAAAACAAAGAAAATTACAAACAAAAAATTATTAGATTTAAAATAATTAAATTTCATTTCTATTTTCAAGTGCATGTTGCAAAGTAGCTACATCGGCAAACTCAATATCGCTTCCCATTTGAATGCCTTGAGCAATCCTAGAGACCTTTATTCCCAAAGGTTTTAAAATGTTAGATATATAAATAGCAGTAGCTTCCCCCTCAATATCTGGGTTAGTTGCCATTATAACTTCTTTTATATTATTTGTTTTTACTCTTTCTAAAAGCTCCTTTATTCTTAAATCATTAGGCCCCTTCTTTTGCAAGGGAGAAATCACCCCGTTTAAAACATGGTACTCTCCATTATAACTTTTTGTTTTTTCTAATGCAATTACATCTTTTGGAAATGCGACAACACAAATTATATCCTTTTTTCTAGAAACATTGTCACAAAATTGGCATTTTTGTCCTTTTTCCAAAAAATAACCACATCTTGGGCATAATTGGACTTTTTGTTTTACTTCTAGTATTGCCTCAGCAAACTGTTCGGCAAACGAACTCTCTTGTTCGACTATAAAATGTGCAAAACGCATAGCAGTTTTCCCTCCAACTCCTGGAAGTTTTGAAAACTGGTTTTTTAATCTAGCGATTGATTCAATTTGCTCACTCACAAAAGGCCTCCAGATAATGGCCCAAGTTTTTTGGCGTTTAATTCCTCGACTTTATTTAGCGCATCTTTCAATGCAACGTAAATTAAATCTTCAAGCAATTCTGAATCATTAGGGTCTATTATCTGAGAATTTATATGAACACCTAACACTTGCCTATCTCCAGTCATTTCTATTACAACCATATCATTTTGCGCAACTCCAGTGACCTTTGTATTTGCGACCTCTTCCTTTGCCTTTTGCAACTCTTCTTGCATTCTTTGGGCCTGCTTCATTAATTGTTGCATATTCCCGCCACCAAAGCCTCCAAATTTATTTATCATCTTTACTCCTCCCATATAATTTTGCAAAATCTTTTAAGAATGCTGGCTGCTCTTCTTTTGAGCCAAGCGGCTCTAAAACCAAACACAAAAAATCATAATATAAATTTTTATACTTTACTGCATCACCATTGTCAACATTTAATAGTTCATCTCGCATCAAATATTTCAAAATGCTAAAATTCATTACAGTATTTAAATCTTGCCTGAATTTAAAATTTGTATATGATGATCGATAACTAGCCATCAAAAATGAAGAAAAATCTAAATACGCCTCTTTTATTTTATCAATATCAATGCGATTAACAATCAATTCCCCACCCTTTACAAAGTCGCTAATTTTTGCCAAAAGTGTACCAAAATCAGCACGTTTTAATTCATCTTTTTCTACAGAAAATTTATCCACAATTTTTGTATAATCAAATTTATTTCTTGCTCTTTCATCTAATTTCTCCGCCATGCTTTCATTAAAATTGCCACCAAATCTCGTCTTTAAAACTTCTTTCATTTCCATTAAATCGAATTTTATTTTATTTATAACTTCTGTTGTTTCAAGATTATAACATGTATCATATGGGCTCACACATTCTTCTCTATCACACGACCCACATAATTCGCCAATACGGCTATCTAATTGCTTGACTTTGTCATCAATTAAATTCAGAAGATCAAAATATTGTTCGCTTTTGTCATTTCCATCTTCATCCAAATAATGCATATATTTATTAGATACAAACAAAATGGCATCAACAAGGGTTCTTTTATAACTCTCATACTCTTGATTATGTGCAACTAACTTATCTAGCTCATCAAAACCTTCTTTAATATTTTTATCTTTCTCAAGTTGGTCTTTTGCTACTTCATATCTTAATTCAACCATCAACTCAATAATTTTGTTCTTAATAGCAAGATAAACTCCGTCTTTATTGGCAATAGCATTTTCTATATTTTTTAAATTGTTTAATGTCTGATTCGTTGGTTGCTCTAAAAAATTTTTTAAACATATCTTATACTGGATAGCTTTTTCTTCGATACCATACTTCTTGCAAAATTGGGTAAATTTATCCATCTATTATTCCTCCTCTTCAAAAGCCTCGCCAAAAAGTTTTTTCAGTTCAGATACTTCAGCTAAATCTTTTTTATTTTTCTCAACATTAATTATTATATCTTTAATTTTTAAATCTTTTAATACACCAAAAATTTCGGCTTTTTTGCTATCTATTATATTTTTCGTAATAATTGAACCAGTTCCAACAAGAAAATCATTTACTTTCTCTAAAGACCCGACTTCGCTAAAAGCTGAAAACAACTGCATTTTACCACTTTCTCTTAAAAAATGCAATATTTGTCCTAAATAATTTTTATCTTTAATATCATCTTTTTTTTTCTCTGTCATTGTAGAACCTGGATTATTTGAGATATTTTCTTCTTTATTTACAGCATTAACAGCCTTAAACAAAGCCATTTCTAAAACAATCTTCGGTTGCACACTTAAACGCAATTCAGCCTCTAAATTGCCTAAAGAATCAATAATTTTAAGTAAAATATTTTTCCCCGATTTTTTTGCAATTTTTTCATATTTGCTAAACACAGCATCATCAAATTGCAACATATTTTTAGAAGAACTACCAAGCGTTTCAACTACCATCAAATCACAAAGACACGACATTAGTTCCTTGCACATTACCAATGGGCTTTTTCCAGACACTAATAAATTATCTAATGACAAAAGCATAGATTTTAAATTATTATCAATAATATTTTCTATTATTTCTAGAACTCTATCCCGTCCAACTATCCCCAAAACATCAACTACCGAACTAACAGTTAAGTTTCCAGGATTATATGCCAAACAAGCATCTAATACAGACAAGGCATCTCTCACACTTCCTTCTGCAGCCCTTGCAACCATATTAACAGCGTCGTTTTCAAAAACAACCTTATCGTTATCTAATATTTTTTTTATTATTTGTTCTATTTCTGACACAGCCAACAAATGAAAATCAAATCTCATCAACCTTGATAAAATAGTAGATGGAATTTTTTGTATTTCGGTGGTTCCTAAAATAAAAACAACATGTTCAGGTGGTTCTTCAATAGTCTTCAATAACGCATTAAATGCACTGGTTGATAACATATGCACTTCGTCAATAATAAAGACTTTTTTCTTTCCTATAACTGGCAAAAATCTTACCGATTCTCTAAGTGCGCGTGCATCATCAACTCCATTATTTGATGCCGCATCTATTTCAATAATATCAAATTGTTCTCCATGTGAAAGAGCTTTACACACTTCACATTTTCCACATGGTGAGCCATTAACTGGATTTAAACAATTTATTGCTTTTGCAAAAATACGAGCTGTTGTCGTTTTCCCAGTTCCACGACTTCCACAAAACAAATATGCATGAGCAACCTTATTGTTAATTACCTGATTTCTCAAAGCTTTTATAATATGATCTTGCCCAACAACATCATCAAAATTTTGCGGTCTATATTTTCTATATAAAGCAATATATGACATCAATTTTCTCCTTTTATTTTCTTTCGAATTCGATAACAAATATCTTCAATAGCTTTTTTTGTTTTGTTAGTCCTACATGCAATTTCTTGTTTTGAGTATCCAATTAACAAATAATTTATTATTTGCAACTCGTTCTCTGATAATCCAATATTCCTTAATTTTTCAAACTGCGTCTCCTTATCAATAATAATTTGTTCGGGCTCATTTTGAATTTTAGGTTCGTTTACAGTACCAACAAGAGTCCCCAATGGAACAAAGCCGTTTAATGGCGAATATTTTTGACACGAGGCATGCCTTACAGCATCTAACATTTCTCTTTTTGCACACATTAACGCAAATTTAGTAAAGGCTTCACTACCCAAATCGCCTCTAGTCCTATCAAAACTTCTTATGCCATCTATAAAACCAATCATTCCTTCCTGAACCAAATCATCTTCATTTCCGCCAGCGATTTTTAACTTATGCGCAATTTTCCTAATATTTTCTTCGTTTTGAATTAATAATTCTTCTATTTTGTTTTCTTCAATCATAATTAAATTCCCATTTTTTGTCGTATAATTTCATACAAAACAATACCTGTGCTAACAGACGCATTAAGCGAATTGATTTTTCCAAACATCGGAATTGAAATTATCGCATCAGCTTTTTTCAAACTCAAATCGGATACTCCTTTCCCTTCGCCACCAACTATTACAGCAACATTCCCTTCAAGGTTAACATCATACATTCTTTGTCCGCTCATATCACAAGCATAAACAAATATATTGTTGCTTTTTATTTTATCAATTGCATCATGTAAATTATTTACACAGCAAATTTTCACATGAGAAGCTGCCCCGGCAGAAACCTTTAGCACGGTATCATTAACTTGCACCGACCTGTGCTTTGGAATAATTATACCAGTCACTCCAGCGCATTCTGCAACTCTAATTATAGCTCCAAGGTTATGTGGATCTTCTATATGGTCAAGTAACACTAAAAAAGGATTTTCTTGAGCTAATAACTCTTCTAGTGAAGAATAAATATAGTCTTGCATATAAGCGACTACTCCTTGATGCGATTCGGGATATTTAGCTTTAAATTCTTTTTGATCCATTACTAAAAAGTCAATATTCTTTTTTTTACAAATTTGCTTAAAATTATTAATTAATTGGGCGTTTATAGATCTAGAACAAACAACCCGATCTACTTTTTGGGTCGAATTCAAACTTTCAGCCACAGAATTTTTGCCACTAATCAACATAATTTGGGCCTCCTAAATCTAACATAATATTAAGTCGCTCTTTTTGCTCTGTTAAAAACAAAAAACCTAGTAATGCTTCGTACCCCGTTGCATGCCTATACTCATCAATAGTGGAATTCTTGGCTCGATGATGTATAGATGAATTTCTTCCTCGTATTGCAATTTGTTTTTCCTCATCATTTGCAATTTCCATAGCTCTAAAAAAAGCAACTTGTTGTGCCCTTGCTTTACAAAATTTGTTACAATTTTTTGACAATTCAATCATATTTGCGTTCTTTTTGGTCAACATTGTATTGCGAACATATAAAGTATGAACAGCATCTCCAATAAACGCCAGCTTTTGCGCAGAAAATTCTGCAATTTCTTTTTTTGTCATGTGTCGATTATATCATTTATTTAGTTTTGATGCAACAATAAATTCTTTTTTTTCAACTTGACACATAATAATCAAATAATTATACTAAAAACCTAGGAGCAAAAAAATGAATATAACATATATTTTATATCTAATAATTTGTACAGCAATCTTGCCAATAATTATTTGGGGAATTGTTGTACAAGTTCAGGTCGACTCAACTTTTAAAAAGTTTTCAAAATTTTCAAATCAAAAGGGATTTACTGCAGATGCTGCGGCAAAAAGTATATTAGAGTCACAAAAGATAAATAATATAAAAATCGTCCCCGGCCAGGGCAACCTAACAGACCACTTTGATCCTAAAAACAATCTTATTTCGTTATCAAAGCCAGTTTATGGATCCACTAGTATTGCAGCAATCGGCGTTGCCGCACATGAATGTGGACACGCGATACAAAGCTCAAAAAATTATTTACCATTAAAAATTAGAGCTTTTTTAGTCCCAATTGTAAATTTGTTTTCAACCATGTTTCTTCCATTATTATTAGTTGGAATAATATTTTCATCAATGAGCTACACTTTTGGAATTTTCTTTACTTATACAGCAATTTCTTTTTACGGACTTTCCACTCTTTTTTATTTAGTCACATTGCCTGTTGAATTAAATGCCTCAAAGAGAGCACTAAACAGCCTAAAAACATTAAATATATTAGACCAAAATGAACTTAATGGAGCAAAACAAGTATTAAAAGCCGCGGCAATGACATACATAGTTGCATTTTTAACTTCGTTAATTTATTTATTAAGATTTGTACTATGGATAATATTGGTCTTCGGTTCAAGAAGAGACTGATTATAAATTTTTCCCACAACAGTTTTTATATTTCTTACCAGATCCACAAGGACAATCGTCATTTCTTCCAATAGCTTTTTTCTTTTGTATTGGACTGTTTGATTTCCCTGCTTCAATCCTAGACTTGGTTGCACTTGATACTTTAATCCCTCTAATAGTCAATAATTGTCTTCCAACATCAAATCTCAATGAATTAATCATGTCATCAAACATATCAAATCCCTCTTTTTTATATGCAACAATAGGATTTTGCTGTCCCAATCCTCTCAATCCTATTCCCTGGCGCAATGCGTCCATGTTATCAATATGCTCTATCCACTTTCTATCTAAAATTGTTAAAAGAATATCATTTTCTATTTTACCAAATTCTATGTTTTGATTTTTCCAAAACTCAATTCTTTTTTCCAACTGATCAATTGCTTCATCTACGATTAATTCTTTTAATTGTTTTTGACTATATTTTTCCAAAAGTTCTATGCTAACAAAATTAGAATTATCCTCAAGTACACCACATTTTTCAACAAATTTATTTATCTCTTCAGCGTCCCATTCTTCTGCATCAAACGCTGGATCAATCATCTCAAATGCAGCTTCTCTTGCCATCTGCATGATTTTATCATGCATATCCTCTCCATCTAAAACTCTATTTCTTTCTTTGTAAACTTCTTCTCTCATACGATTAATAACATTATCATATTCAACCAAACTTTTTCGAATAGAATAGTTTCTATTCTCAACTCTTCTCTGGGCGGTTTCTACACTTCTAGTGAAAAATTTCCATCTAATATTAACATTTTGATCTAAATTAAAAGTGCTTGCCAATTTTTTTAATCTTTCAGATCCAAAGACGCGAGCCAAATCATCATCTGCAGATAAATAAAAAATACTAGAACCTGGATCGCCCTGTCTTCCCGAGCGTCCTCTCAACTGATTATCAATTCGTCTTGATTCGTGTCTCTCTGTTCCAATAATTCGCAATCCACCAAGTTCAACAACTTCTGCCTTTTCCTTCGCAACTTCGTTTTTATATTTTTCTAAAGATTGTTGATATTTCTCTCTTATTTCCAAAATACGAGGATCGCTTAATGATTGATAACTAGTCGCTAACTCAATGTCGTCATGTTCAATACCCATATTTTCAAGCTCTTTCTTCGCCATAAATTCAGCATTTCCACCTAGCATTATATCAGTTCCACGACCCGCCATATTTGTAGCAATCGTAACAGCTCCCTTTTTTCCCGCTTGAGCAATAATCTCAGCCTCTCTGAGATGATTTTTTGCGTTTAAAACATTGTGCACAATTTTCTTTCTTTTTAAAAGCTTTGAAAGTTCTTCACTTTTTTCAACGGTAATTGTTCCCACAAGAACAGGCTGTTCCTTTGAATGTGTATCAACTATATCTTCAATTATAGCGTCTAACTTTGCTTTATGTGAAAAATAAAAAGCATCATTTTCATCAATTCGAATCATTGGTTTGTTTGTGGGAATCGTAACAACATCTAATCCATAAATCTCCTTAAATTCCCCTTCTTCAGTCTTTGCCGTTCCCGTCATACCACTAACTTTTTTATATTGCTTAAATAAATTTTGTAATGTTATTGTAGCTAAAGTCCTGTTTTCTCCGTTTATTTTTACATTTTCTTTAGCCTCTATTGCCTGGTGCAAGCCATCAGAATATCTTCTACCAACCAAAATTCTTCCCGTAAATTCATCTACAATTAAAATCTCTCCATTTCTTACAATATAATCACTATCCTTTTTCCTTAAATGCCAAGCTTTTAAAGCATTGTCAATTGCATGATTGATTTCTATACTATCGCTTAAATTTTCTACACCATACCATCTTTCAGCTTTTTCAATGCCAGATTCAGTTAATGTAACCGCTTTTTCCTTTTCATCAATTGAATAATCTTCTGCTCTTAAACTCTTTACAAAATTATTCGCTATTTTGTAAGAATCATTACTTTGCCCACTGGCACCAGATATAATTAAAGGAGTTCTAGCCTCATCAATCAAGATACTATCAACTTCATCAATAATAGCAAAAACTTGTCCTCTCCCAACCATATTGTCTTTTGATTTTTGCATGTTATCCCTTAAATAATCAAATCCAAATTCTGAATTAGTTCCATAAGTAATATCGGCTTGATATGCTTTTTTCTTTTCAATAAAACCTTGTCCAGAATAAATATAACCAACAGACAAACCTAAAAATTGATGAATTTTACCCATCCACTCTGAGTCTCTTTTTGCTAGATACTCATTAACAGTAACAATATGAACCGGCTCTCCTGACAAAGCATTCAAGTATGCAGGCAAAGTAGCAACTAAAGTTTTACCTTCACCGGTCTTCATCTCGGCAATACGTCCCTGATGCAAAACAATACCACCTAAAATTTGCACATTAAAATGTTTCATCTTAAGAACTCTTTTTCCGGCCTCTCTAACCACGGCAAAAGCGTCTGGCAAAATATCATCAAGAGATTCCCCTTTTTTCAATCTCTCCTTTAAAATCTGAGTTTGATTTTTTAACTCCTCGTCAGACATAGATTCATATTTGTCATTAAGTAGAAGAATTTTATTTGCTATTTTTTGTAATTTTTTTATGCTTTTTTTATTATCAAAATCACTAAACAATCCCATAAATTTATTCCTTTTGCATATTATATTTCCATTTTTTGTTTTTTGCAAGTAAATTTTAATCGCATTATACACTAATCTTGTCATCTGACATTTTTCGTAAAAAATCAACAAGCAAAGTTTCTCTTTTTGTCATTTTTGTATTTGCCACCATAAAAGCTATATTTTCTTTTTTACCCACCAACACAACACACTTCTTTGCACGTGTAATTGCCGTATAAATTAAATTTCTATTAAATAAAAATGGATTTCCACTGGTGATTGGAATAACAACTATATTGAACTCACTTCCCTGTGATTTATGAATTGTTATTGCATATGCTAAAGATAGTTCGTTCATATCAATTGAATTGTAAACAACCTGTTTGCCATCTTCAAATTCAACAACCAATTCTGCGCTTTTTGTATCCACTTCAACAATAAACCCTATATCTCCATTAAAAACGCCTTTACCCAGTTCGAATGTTAAAGGTTTTGACCATGTCTTATCGTAATTGTTATTCATTTGCATGACTCTATCGCCAACCATAAATTTTTTATTGTTGTATTCAATAAATTTAGAACTATTACAACTATTAAGAATTTCTTGCAGATTTTGGTTTAAGCTTTCAACTCCACTTTGCCCAGTTTTAATTGGACTTAAAATCTGAATATCTCTCCAATCGCAGTCAAAGTATTGCGGTAGTCTCTTACTAACTAAAGAAACAACTTCATTTTTTATAGAATTTGAGTCAACCTGACTTGAAAAGAAAAAATCAGTATTATGGGAGCTTAAATACGGCATTTTTCCTTGATTTATTCTGTGCGCATTAATTATAATTTGGCTTGCATCTGTCTGTCTAAATATTTGAGTTAATTCGACAACAGAAAACAAATTAGACGATATTATGTCTGCCAAAACGTTTCCGGCACCAACACTAGGAAGTTGGTTCTTATCTCCCACAAGAATTAATCTTGCCCCCGAGCGAACAGCCCTTAAAAGAGAACTTGCCAAAAAAACATCTAACATACTCACTTCATCCACCAAAACGACATCTGCCAACAAAGGATTTTTTTCATAATGTGCAAAACGCCGAACCCCGCCAGAAAAATCTACTTCAAGCATTCGATGAATTGTGCCAGCTTCAATATTTGTTGACTCCTCAAGTCTTTTTGCGGCTCTACCAGTTGGAGCCATCAAAAGACAAGTTTTATTTTGTTTTTTAAAAATATCTATTATACATTTTACTATTGTAGTTTTTCCGGTACCAGGTCCACCTGTAATTATTACCACCCCTTCAGTTATAGCCGTTTTAATTGCCTGCTTTTGTTGATCATGCAACTTAATCTTCTTTTTTTGTTCAAATTCTAAAATATCTTGATCAATATCTGCAATTAAAAAATCTGCATTTTCTTTTATTCTGATTAAATTATTCGCAATTGACTTTTCATAGGTAACATATTTAGTAAGTGAAATATATTCAATAGATTCCTTTATTATATTTTGCAATACACCATCAATTTTAATTTTAGTTAATACAACATCAAAAAGTTCCAATAAATCCTTATCGTTCAATTCCAAAAGAACAGAAACCTGATTAAATAATTCTTTTTTGCTCAAAATAGTACTCCCAATTCGCTCCGTATTTAAAGATAAACAATGTATTATGCCAGCTCTAATTCTAAACTCACTATTCTTTGATATTCCTACTTTAATGGCAATTTTGTCTGCCGTTTTAAATCCAACACCTTCAATATCTTCAACAAGTTTATATGGGTTATTTTTTACGACATTTTCCGTTTCTGATTTATAACATTCAAAAATCTTTACTGCCAAACTTAAAGTTACATCATATTGCTGTAGAAACATAACTGCACTTTGCATCTTTTTAACATTGTTTACCGATTGAGAAAACTCTAGTGCTTTGCGTTCATTAATACCTTTTATTCTAGTTAAATATAAAGGATTATTTTCTATTATTGAAAGAGCTTCAATGGAAAACATATCAACAATTCTCTTTGCAAAAACAGGGCCTATTCCTCTAATTAAACCACTGGACAAAAATCTTATTAAATTTTCTTTGTTTTGAGGGTTTTCGATTTTTACTTGTTCTGCTAAAAACTGTCGGCCATACTTATTTGTTATAAACTCACCATTAGCAATAACCATTTCACCTTCACCAACAACTGGAAATTTTCCGGAAATCTTAACATTTCCAATATCTGTATCAACTTCCAAAACAGAATATCCTGTCTCAATATTACTAAAAATAATTTTATTAATCACCCCACGAATCTGCATAAGAAAATTATATAATAAATAAACATTTAAAAGCAAATCATTTGAATAGAGAGAAAAACAAATGAACATACTAAAAATATGAAAAAATTAATAATTTTTACAATTTGCTTATTATTTTACTCTGTGATGCTTACGGATTTACCAAAGAATTATGCAATAGCAGAGAATAAGATTGACTCTCCTAAATTAGCTATAGTAATAGATGATTTTGGTGAATCTAGGGAAGGCGTTAAACAAATGCTTTCTATAAAAGAACCTCTAACTTGTGCTATAATGCCTGACTTAGAATACTCAAAAGAAGATGCCGAAAACGCACATAAAAACGGACATGAAGTAATTTTGCACATGCCACTAGAATCAAAAAATGGACTACCCAGAAGCTGGTATGGTCCGAGAATAATTTCAAATAACGATACTATTGAAAAAGCAAAAGAAACATTTAAATCATGTTTAGAGTCTATTCCATACGCAGTAGGCGCTAACTATCATATTGGGACTGGCGTGTCAGAGAACAAAAAGTTAATGAAAGCGATACTTGAAGTTATAAAAGAAAAAAATTTATATTTTTTGGATAGTAAAACAACAATGAATTCGGCGGGACCTGGCGTTGCAAAAGAATTAAATGTAAAATTTATAGAAAGAAATTTATTTTTAGAAGGCTCAGGACCAAATTATGGATACACCAAAAAAATACTAAATGAGGCAATAGACCTAGCTAAAACCAATGGATATGCCGTTGTAATTGGACATGTTGGCCCAATGGGTGCAGAATCAACCGGAAAAGCAATTATTGACTCATTAGAAGAAATCAAGCAAGCTGGTGTAAAAATAGTTCCACTATCTAAAATTGTAGAAATAACAAATAAATGACAAAAAAAACATAAAGTTATCAACAAAAATTCAAGTTATCAACAAAAAAAATGTTGATAACTTTTTTTGTCATAACAAAGACAAATTGGCTCTTTTATAAAAAAAACAAAACAATTGTTCAAAAATTTAATTACATTATCAACAAAATTGTGAAACAAAATTTTGTTTCACATAAAGTACAGATAAATGCAATAACATAAGTAAATCAATAAAAGAAGAAAGCCTTGAACTCTACTTGTCTTTTGTCTTAAAACAGTTGGTATTATTGCTACCATATAACTGACCAACAAAATCAAGAAAGCAATAAAAGCCCCACCATCTATAACCAACTTTCCTTTAGCAAAAATACAACATATTCCCATCAAAAAAGCACCATTTATTATATTTGCGCCAATCATATTGCCAACTCCAATGCTAGAATTTTTGTGTCTTATTGATGAAATTGTTGTTACAATTTCGGGCAAACCCGTTACCAAAGCAACCAATGTTATAACAGTAAATTTAGGACCAAACCCCAAAATACCCCCAATAGAAATCGAATTTTCTACTAAAATGTGTGAACCAAAAGCAATAGCAAACGCACCAACAACAAATTGGAGAAACATAGTAAATCCATTTTCATATTCAAAAAATTGGAACTCCTGAGTGGAGATAAAGTAATCTTTTTTCTTTAAACTTTCAAATATATTTAGCAATATAAATATTAGAAATACGACCAATAAAAAGCATCCCTCAACAACAGAAAAACTGCCATTGATTGAAAAAACAACTAATAACAATAAATCAACAAATAATACAGAACATTTTGAGGCAAAACCAACACGATTAAATCTGGCGGGCATAAAAGAAAAAGCTATACCTAAAATAAGTGCAAAATTACATATCATAGAACCAAGCACATTTCCGGTTGCAAAAGCAAACTCATCTTTTTTAATTGCTATTAACGAAATACAAGTTTCTGGCAAGGTCGTTGCCAAACTAACAATAGTTGACCCAACAATAATTGGAGAAATCTTTAACTTGTTTGATATAAAAATTGCCGATTCAACCAACATCTCTCCACCCTTAAAAATTACTACAACTGACAAAAAAAACAAAATCAATATGAAAAAAGTATCCATATTTAATAAATACTCTAACTAGTATTTAAAAATACATAATATCAAAATCATTTTTCGACAAAAACTGCACATACTAAAAATATGAAATATATAGCAATAATATTAATTGTTTGTGCGTATCTAAGCTTAGTATTTGTAAAAACAAACAACAAAACATTTGCACAAAACTCTACACCTATTTATTTTGAATTACAATTAAAAGAAAAAAAGATCTCATTTGATTCTCATTCTATTTGTAATGATAAAACTTTACTTAATAAATGGGGAAGAAATAATGGCCACAGTGAATTGTTTAAAAATGCCAATATCATTATGAACAAAATGGGGTTTTCCGCACAAACCACTGTTGAATTTCTCTTCCCTGGGTTAAAAAAAATATACGAAGCCATTTCTAAAAAAATCAACACACCATCAAAAGATGCAAATATTTTATTTACACCAAATACTGGTGATTTCAAAATAGAAAATGAAGTTGTCGGTGAAGAATTTTTAATTGAAGAGACTTCAAACCTAATAATACAAGAATTAGAAAAAAGTAATTATATTAAATTAAAAATAATTACACAAACGATTGATCCGTTAAAAAACAAAACAACACTAGAAAATTACACAAAAAAGAAATCCAATTTTTCTACCTATTGCTCAAATAGTTCTCAATCCAGGAAAAATAATATAAAAAAAGCAATAAACTCAATAAATGGATATAGAATTGAACCAAATGGTCAATTCTCTTTTAATAATGCTACAGGCCCTAGATCTATAGAAAATGGATATGAATTATCTAATATAATATTAAATGGAATGTTTACGCAAGGCGCTGGAGGTGGAGTTTGTCAAGTTTCAAGTACACTATATAACGCCGCCCTTTTGGCTGGTCTAGAAATAGTAGAACACCATCAACATAGTCTTCCTATAAGTTATGTACCACCTTCGAGAGACGCCATGGTTAGCGAAAATTTAGCTGATTTAATAATAAAAAACAATACAAACGGACCCGTTTTTATAAGAGCAAGATTTTTAAATAATAATGAAATAAATATTCAGTTTTATGGCGAAAAAAACAAATATAAATATTCTTTGGAGAGTAAAATAACAAAAAAAATTAAAAGTTCTAAAGAAAAAATAATTAAAAATGAAACACCTTTATTAGAAAAAAAACGAATTTGTTATCCAAAAGATGGTTACACCAGCGAAGCTTATTTAATAGCAAAAGACGAAAACGACAAAATCGTTTCAACAAAACATTTGCGTTCAGATTACTATGCACCTATTGATGGCATAATCATAATGTAAAGAATACCAAAAAGTAAAAACTCTACAAAATTTTGTAGAGTTTTATATTAGATCAAAACAAATTACAAGACATAATTATTCTTTTTCAGATCCTAACTTTTCTTTTTGAAAAACAACCTTTCCATCTCTTTGTATTGATTTTATACATTGTAAAGAAACTATGTTGTCCAATCCTTCGCCAAGTCCAATTTTTACACAAGGAGTCTTTCCATCCAAACCAAAAGGCAAGTAATAAGCAACTCCGGACAATTTTCTTGTTATTTTAGTTCCCAAAACATTATACTCTGCTTCCAAAACTATATTTTTTTTATTCAATGATGAAACAATTCGATTAATATCAACTTTTCGCATAAAATCCCCCCCCTAATTGATAATAGGTTATCACAAATCAAACAAAATGTCTACATCTTCAATAATCTTTGTGCATTTTGCACAATTGCTTTTTTGCAATTTTTTTGATTACTTTTAAATTTTGAATTTTATTTAAAATAATGCCTTTTTTTGCTCCATAATTTAATAAACACTCCAGAATATTTCTCATTTTTTGCGGATCTGTAATTCCAAATTTCTCTTTGAGATCATTTTTTGAAATCCTCAATTGGTTAATCTCAATCGCGTATTTTTTCATGTATGCCTGCTTTACGGCCAATTTAATATTTTTTTCACTTCGACTCGTTCTTATTTTTAATAATAATTCTGTTTCTCTGCAAGAAACCAAAAAATCACACAGCCTTTTTACATCATTTTTAAATTTTATTAACAACATTCTAGCCTGTTCTAAAGAAATCTTATCTTTCCTCGCAATATCAAAAATATCGAGAGCATTAAAAATGTATTTCATTTCTTTGTCCGAAAAATCAAATTTTTCATCATATTTTTCTGCATAAATTTTGCTTTGAATAGAAAATCCATTTTTTATCTTATTGCCATCATTAATATCAAGGGCCCCACAACAAGTTAATAAAGCTAGATTTCTATTTTCTGGCATACAATTATTAAGCAATAACAAAGTATAATCACCTATTGTTAAGCCATTACTCATTTTTAACTCAGAAGCCAACAATAAATTAAAATCCTCAAATATATATTTGTATGCCCCCATTTCAAATAGAATATTAATAGCGCGGACATGTGCAGATTTTAATCCCAGCATAGGATAATCTTTATCACATTTAAGAATTTTCAAAAATTCCTTTCTAACACGCGCTTTTGTTAAAAATTTTAATCTAAATACATTTCTTTTTGCCTCATAATACGTCTTTTCATCTATATCAAAGCCACATGAACACGCTATTCTCACCATTCTAAGAATTCGTTCAGCATCATCTTTAAACAAATTTCCAGAATAACCAATTGCTTTAATAGTTTTATTTCGAATATCTGAGATTCCTTCATACGGATCAATGATTTGCCCAGATAAAATTTCATAATAAATTGCATTACAACTAAAATCTCTTCGCTCAGCGTCTAAATTAACATTATCAATGAAGCTAATTTCACATGGCATATGTTCTCCATGCACAGCATAACTTTCCGTCCTAAATGTTGCATGTTCAAATTTTATGCCATTAATTTCAATTTTTAAGACGCCAGTTTTTAAATTTTTTTCACAAATTTTATAATCAGTTCCTTTCAAGATGTCAATTACTTTATCTGGCTTCATAGCCGAGGCCAAATCAATATCGTCTTCACGGCCAACGCCTAAATAAAAACTTCTAACATAACCACCTACTAAAAACAAAGATGTTTTATGCTTTTCAAATAATTCGGCAAGCAAAATTATTTCATTTGGAAGTGGAATCGTCATATTTTCGCCTCCACAATTTCAATTTTAATTATATTTTTAGTATTTTTATCTATTTTAATCAAATCTGAAACATCATGTTGTAAAACAGCCAACACATTATTTCCTTCAGTTAATAAAATAATATGTTTTCTTTCCCGTTTATTAATTTTTTTATCAATAAAATAATCACTTAATTTTTTATTTCCAGGCGCATTTAGTTTTTTGAAGATATCCCCCGTTCTCGCGGTTCTAAACTTTGCATCATTTGGAATTTTATCTAAATCAGCATAAATACAATTTCTCTTATACTTAGTAGCCTTGCAATTTTTTACAATTATTTTTAAGTCATCAAACTCGATTTGCCCCAATTTGAAATCAACACAAGCGTTATGCTCATTTTTTGTTGATAACACTATTCCATTTTGTTCCTTCCAAGCAGTTATATTATGCGGTAAATTAATTCTCTTTCCAACATTTTGTGTAAATAATTTTTTTAAAGCAAATATATGTTTTTCCTCAATATCAAAATAAACATCCAATAAATTACAAGCCAAATAAACATATTTTGTCCATAAAATATCATTTTCGTAGAATTTTGATAATAATACTGAATATTTATTTAATTTTTTCGGTAAATCAACCATAGAATTAATTAAATCTTCAACACTTTGCATTTTTTTTGCAAACCCACAAAAATGCTCGACAGACTTTTTTTGAATAACATTTAGTTTAGGGAAAATTTCTAATCTCAAATAATTTCTGGCATAATTTAAATTCTGATTTGAATCGTCTGAAACATAATTTAATTTATTTTTCAAAGCAAAGTCAACTAACTGCTTTTTTGACATATCCAGCAATGGCCTAATAAACATGCCCGAAGCTTTTTTCATACCGACAGCCCCGGCAACCCCAGAACCTCGCAATAAGTTTAATAATACTGTTTCAGCCTGATCTGAAGAATGATGTGCCAAACAAACAAAATTAACTTGGTTTTGAAAAGCCATTTCCTTTAAGGCTGCATATCTCAATTTCCTTGCGGCTTCTTCTGTTCCCAATTTATCGGTCTTTATAAGTTCCGGAACATTTACTTTTTTACAAGAAAATTTCACTCCCAACTTTTTTGCTAAATCACGAACAAAGAATAACTCCTCATCGCTTTCTCTTCTTAATGAATGATGAACATGCATACATACAATATTTTTATTGTATTTTTTCGCAAATTCACAACACAAATACAACAAACAAACCGAATCAAGCCCGCCACTAACGGCCACTCCAATATTTTTTTCATTAGCAAAGACATTATTCATTAAGCTATAATCCATATTTATATGGTAACAAAATATAAGTTTTTTGTAAACTATAAACTATTATTTATTGACTTAAAATAGTCAATTTGCTATAATTACAACACTAATGATTTTGGGGGAAGAACAACATGCACTGGTCCACAAGAAAAGCACAAGAAATGATAAACAAAAATCCTGATAAAAATGATTTTGTTTGTGCCTCAGGTATAAGTCCATCTGGCACTATTCATTCTGGTAATTTAAGAGAATATTTAACCACCCATTTTGTTACACAAGCATTAAAAAAAGCTGGAAAAAATGCAAAAATGATATTGTCGTGGGACGATTTTGATAGATTAAGAAATGTTCCCGCAAACTTTCCCGATTTAAGTGAAACAGAAATTGGAAAGCCATATAGCGAAATAAAATCTCCTGTTTTAGGTTACAAATCATATGCAGAATATTTTGAACATCAATTTGAAGATGCTTTAAAGGATATGGGTCTTGACTGCACTAAAATACGGCAAAATGAACAGTATAAATCAGGCAAATACACTGATCAGATTGCACTTGCAATACGAGAAAGAAAAAAGATATATGATATATTAATGAGTTTTAAAACTCAAGAAGCAAATTTACAAGAACGAGAATCCTTTTCTCCTGTTTCAATTTATTGTTCAAAATGCTTACATGATTCTACTCAAGTTTT